>JAGQME010000001.1 GCA_020428795.1 Candidatus Kaiserbacteria bacterium | reverse complement strand
AACGAAGTCGGCGCCAAAGGCGCCGACTTCGTTTGTTGCTTACTAAATCCCAATTAAGCCTTTTTAATAGCTTCGTACATGATTCGTTCCTGAGCGGTCACATATGAATGTACCTCTGACTCGGAGAACCAAATAGCGATTTCACGTTCAGCTTCCTCTACTGACTCTGATTGATGAATCAAATTTTTTACACCCCGATTCTCTAGAGTTGAGTGAGAATATGAGTCAATTGAATAATCTCCTCTGATGGTACCAATATCAGCGGTTAGTGGTTCAGTGCCACCGACTGTCCTCGATACTATCGCTACTGACTGATTACCTTCCAACACCAAAGCTACTACCGGTGACTCGGTCATGTATCTGACCACTGTTCTGATAATATCTCGGCCGTACTCAATAGGTTCCTTCTCAATCTCACGACCTTGAGCTTTTAGATCTTCAACCACCCCCTTGCCTTTACGTTCAAACCACTCGTCATCTTTATTGTAGTGATCCATAAGCTGCTGCTCGGTTGGCCAAACCATCTTCATAGCTGAAATTTTAAGTCCTTTTTGTTCAAAACGCTTAATGATTTCACCTACTAATGAGCGTTGTACAGCATCGGTTTTTAGCAATACGAGACTGCGTTCTTGATGTGGTTGTCTTTGTGTCATATAAAGTAAAGTTATTAAAAATACACCGGCAGTATACAATATTTTCAAAATAAAAAAAGTCGTTTTGGAAGGGGATGTCTCCCCTTCCGCCACGATCTATCATCGGAATCACTCCCTGTGATTAGCCAACCAGTCATCGAGAAACCTTTCGGCTTCTTCATCCCGTCCACGACGCTCAAGCCAAAGGGCATGGGCCAGAGCCTCATCCTCGTTCCGGACCTTGCACTCGCAGGTCACCAAGCGAGACCCTCTGACGAAGTCATGGACATAGACCCCATACGGGGTGGTGAAGATGATCTGCTGGGGCATGTTTGCCTCCGTATTGGATGGTTAAGGTGCGTTCAGCACCCCACCTCCGCTACGGATATAAAGAATGCTGAATGGATTAGCGTTCTACCCTCAACTTGACATCATAAAAGACCTCCCTATTTTCACTTTAAATAATAAAGTAAATTACGATAATGTCAATATCTCAGGGCCGTCTTTGGCAATAAGGACAGTATGTTCCATATGAGCAGATAATGAGCCATCAGCCGTCACCGCCGTGTAACCATCTTCAAGAATCTCCACCTCAATCCCCCCTAAGGTAATCATCGGTTCAATCGCTAGCACCATACCTGGTTCTAGTTTAGGACTCGGACCATTCATGACATAATTAGGTACCATCGGTTCTTCGTGTAAAGAATATCCCACTCCATGGCCACAGAAACTTTCAATAATACCGAACTTCTTGGGTACCACTTTTTCGATAGCCGCCCCAATGTCTCTAACATAACCACCGGCCTTAGCAGCCGCTATACCAGCCGATAAAGCTTCTTTGGTAACCTGTATCAGTTGTTTAGCTTGTGGAGAGAGTTTACCCACCCCAACCGTTCTAGCTGAATCAACCACCAATCCTTCGTAACCAATTACCACATCAATACTAACCACATCACCCTCCATAAAAGTCTGTGGAGATTCGTTAGGAATACCGTGCACCACCACGTCATTGATAGAGACACAACTGGCCGCCGGATAAGCTCTATTAGCAAAAGAGGCGTTATAGCCAAGAATCATTGGCTCTACTTTATACTCTTCAATTAATTCCATGGCTCGATCATCAACATCGAGCGTAGTATTTCCAACCACCACTTCCTTCTCAAGCTCATCAAGAATCATGGCCAATATCCGACCACCCTTACGTAAAATCTCTATTTCTTCTTTGGTTTTAATAGTTATCATTTAATTGAGTTTAAGAGCCGAAAGGATTTGAGAGTGAACTCCATCAATCGTATCGGTACCATCGATATCATGCACCGTAGTATCAGGGCGTTTACGATAATACTCTACTAGAGGTAGGGTGTCTTCTCGATACCAACGCAATCTTTCTTCAATCGAAGCGTCGGTATCATCATTTCTGGCTCGACTGTACATACGCTGTCTCACCACTGCTTCGGGTGTTTCCAGATTGATAACTTCCACTGCAGTTCGCTCAAAGAACTTGAAAGCGTCTTCAAGGTCAGCCACCTGTGCTACGGTGCGAGGAAATCCATCAATCAATAAATGGCTCTTATCATCCAGTTGATCAATCATGGCCTGACCCCACAAAACAGCCACTAAAAAGTCTGGCTGAAGCGAACCGGAGTCTAAGGTAGTAGCCACCTTAGACTCAGCAAAGGTTTCCTGCTTGGCGGCTAGGGCCCTAAAACGACGACCGGTTTGTATATCAACCACTCGGCGGCCACTGTCTTTAGTTTCTAAAATATTTTTAAGTTTTTCAATCTGAGTTCCTTTACCACTCCCCTGCGGTCCGATAAAAATTATTGTTTTTGGTTGCATACAGCTACAAGAATACTATGAATTTACCTTTAAAAAAACTTCTTTGAGGAGGTTATCAAAATCACGTTTAGCCACCTCCGCTTCGCCATCAAAATTGTTTATTACTTTATCAGCCAGCGCTTTCACTTTTATTTCATGCTCGTATCTTTCATAACGTAGGACTAACTCTTCTTCGCTCATCGGCGCTCTTTTTTGAGCCCGTCTTTTAAGCACCTCCCAACCACCAGCCTCAATGTACAAAATCGTCCGATTAGCCTCAGGAATAAGCGGTTTGAGTATTTCAATTCCTTGAATCTCAATTTCGGTTAAAACTACCTGCTTATTGGCCAAGCGATCTAAGATTTCTGTTTTGAGAGTACCGTATAGATTACCGCTAAACTCAGCCCACTCTACAAACTCATCATTATCAATTTTTTTACGAAATTCCTCTTTCGATATAAAGTAATAATCAACTCCATCTATTTCGTTAGGGCGAGGACTTCTGGTGGTACAGGACACTGAAAAGTAAACCGCTGGATAATTTTCTTTGGTGTGACGAACCAGCATACTCTTGCCACTCCCCATCGGAGCCATCATTAGCAGTAAATGACCGGTAAATTCTTGATCTATCATAGACCTGTAGGTTAACAATTATCAATAATTCTGCAAGTATGAATTTATGTTATTCTATATGCTCTATGCAAAAACAACACATCATCACTATTTCTGGCAAACCTGGTAGCGGAAAGTCTTCCACCGCCGATCGAGTGGCTGAACTACTTAGTTACACCAGATATTCTTCCGGTGATTTTGTGCGAGAAATTATCCGTAAACACGGTCTGACCTTGGCTGAGTTCAACCAAAAAGCTACCGAAAATCACGAAATTGATCACGAAATTGACGAAGAGCTTAGAAAACTCCGAGAACAGAAAGATATTGTCATCGACTCTCGTCTTGGTTTCTACTGGATTCCGGAATCATTTAAGGTCTATCTAGACTTAGACATAGATGTAGCAACGGCGAGAATCTATAAAGATTCCATCAATAATCAAAGAAGAAGCAGTACCGAATCCGGTAAGAGTATCACTGAAGTTCAAAAACTAGTCCAAGCTCGATTAAAAAATGAAAAAGACCGATTCCGTTCCCTCTATGGTGTAGACCCTTACAAACGTGAGAATTTCGACTTAATAATCAACACCGCCAGACAAAGTCCGGAATCTGTGTCTTTGGCGGTTTATGATAATTATGTTAAATGGCTTAAAACTGACACTTGGAAGCAAGTGGTTAACGAGGTCCCGTTAGGCTTTTCATTACAGTAAAAATTTTCAATCACAACTCAATAAAATTTTCTTTTATTGTTCACACCTTCAACGTCTATTAAACACAAAAACCTTTCAATCGATTGAAAGGTTTTTGTAAGTTGATTATTGCTATTTTTGAAAGTGAATTACAAAATGTTACCCTTTGTATCTCACTCTGGAAAAATTCCAATCGATTGGAATTTTCTAATATGAGACTATTTAAAATTATTTCCAGTTTAATAAAGAAATTTACTTTGCAATTTAATATCATCTAATTACAACAAGTGTCACAACAGAAAACCGCCCATAGCTGAACGGTTTCCTTGTTCAGGATGGGCGGTATGGTATTACCGCATACGGCCGTAACCCCAGATCTCGTTTCCGGCCTCTCTGATGTCCCAGATGTCGTGGAGCAAGCTCCGGTCGCACCCGATCACCTCAGCCGCCTGATCGAGGAGGTTCTTAAGTCGAGCTTGGTGCTCCGCATCTATGTCGACTAGCGTAGCCTCAAGCCTAGCGGCATGCCGGTACAGACCGACCGTATACCGAAGCTTTGCGATTGCTTCGGTTCTGGAACGGCGTCGCCGAGCGTGGATCTCGAGCTCGTCGGCCCACCTCAGCGTGATGTGATAGATAGCAGAACGAACCTTACCACCACGCTTTTGGTCCACTTTCCAGTGGACCGGTTCCCCGTAACGATTCCTCACTTCTTGGCTCCTTACTCAGTGTTTAGTGTCGTGCTTTCGGCAGGGTGCAGTTGCACCGGCCTGGGCCGTCTCTAATCCTAAAGTTTGGAGCGGGTTTCGTTGTTTTAAGACTAAGTAAAGTTCCAATAAAAGCGCCGTGGCGCTTTATCCGTGACCTTTCATGATGATTCTCCCTTACCAGCTTGTATAGTAACATATTTTTAATGTAAAGTCAATATTTCAAGGTAATGTGTACACACATATGGCGGATTTAGTAGCATAGCTAAATGCCCGGCGCCGAAAGGCGCAGGGCATTTATTTTTTATGTGTTAAGTTTGAGTAAATTTTAATACTCTCTCAAAGAGACTTGGGCGTCTATACGTCGGATCAAATCCAGCACCACCGATACCACAATCAATAGAGCGGTACCACCAATAGCTAATGTGGATACCCCAGTCAAAACCTGCATACCAACCGGTAATACAGCTACTAAGGCTAGAAATGAAGCTCCCACCAAGGTTAATCTGGTGATCAGATTACCTAGATATTCTGAGGTGTGACCCCCGGGACGAATACCCGGAATAAAAGCTCCGTTTCTTTGTAGATTCTTAGAAATTTGATCAGGATCAAATGTTACAGCTGTATAGAAGAAGGCAAAGAAAAATACTAAGACAAAGTAAGCTCCACCGTAGAAATACTGATTAGCCAATAATCTACTAACAGTATCAATGGCTCCTGGCACCCAAGGCAGATCAAAGGCCGAAAGAATGTTGAGAATCATTTGCGGAAACAGCAAGATAGACAGAGCGAAAATGATCGGGATAACTCCGGCTTGGTTTAATCTAAGTGGTAAGTATGATTGACTACTACCGTAAGTCTTAGTACCTCGACTTTGTTTGGCATAAGTGATAGGAACCGGTCTTTCGGCTTCGGTCATCACCACTACAGCATAGATAATAGCCAAAGCTACAAACATAAAGCCGACATAAACTGGCAATTGGGATGGGTCAGCAAAAGCAAAGGCTAGTTGGCTGATGGTTTGTGGCAGACTGGCCACAATACCGGCAAAGATGATAATAGAAACACCATTACCGATTCCAAATTCAGTCACTAATTCACCTACCCACATCAGAAGCAAGGAACCAGTTACAATCAAAATGACGTTTACAACAAACTCAAAGGTAGATAGTCCGGCTATTACTCCCTGGCTTTGCAAAAGAGTTAAGAAACCAAATCCTTGCAAGATAGCCAAAGGCAAAGTTAGTAATCGGCCATACTGCATAAACTTAGCTCGACCAGCTTCACCGTCTTCAGTGTACATTGATTTCAAAGCCGGTGACATTACTGTCATAAGTTGCATAATGATCGAAGCGGTAATATAAGGACCAACTCCCAACATCACAATGGACAAATTGGCCAAGCCACCTCCAGAGAAAATATTTAACAATCCTAGGAATTGGTTATTGGCAAAAAATTGCTCCAACACATTATGATCAACTCCTGGAATAGGAATAGCGGCTAAAGCTCTGAAGACAACTAAGGCAAACAAGACAAAAAGGATACGATTTCGAATAGCTTTGTCCGTCACCATTATCTTCAGCTTGTGAATGAATTTTTGCATATCTGATTAGTATACCTTAGGCGACGGTACCACCAGCTTTTTCAATCTTTTCCTTAGCTGAAGCGGATACTTCGCATTTGGTAATAGTTAGCTTCTTACTTAACTCTCCATTTCCTAAAATCTTTACCTTAGGCGCTTGTTTTCTGCGGGCAGAAATTAACCCAGCTGACACCAAGGCTTGCGGATTAACAGTAGCTCCATTGTCGAACGCTTTTTCTAAAGTAGAAACATTAACTATAGTAGCCACTATACGCTCGTTATTTACAGTCTGCGCTCGGTTAACGCCGTGACCACGTAGTTTTGGTAATTTTTTGATGATTTCTCTCATCTCTGGTCGAGTGCTATTTCCAGCTCTGGCCTTTTGACCCTTATGACCCTTACCTGAGGTCTTACCTCTCTTACCACCACGAGCAATCCGCTTGGCAGATTTCCTAATCGTAGTTGGTTTTAATTCATGTAATTGCATAGATGTTTTATTACGCTTTCAATTGCTTAAGTGCTTCAATAGCCGCTCTGGCGTTGTTTAACTTGTTTTTTGAACGTGAGAATATCTTTGCCGTAACGTCCTTAACTCCAGCGTGTTCCAAAACTGTTCTAACTGAACTACCAGCGACCAAACCTCGACCAGGGGCTGGCATAATCATGACCTCACTCGAAGCATATTTAACATGCACGTCATGTGGAATGTGACTATCTTTGTTCATTGGTACTACAATCATGTTCTTCTTAGCGTCTCGCATCGCTTTTTCAATCGCCAATTGTGTATCACCGGCCTTACCAATACCAACGCCCACTTTTCCTTTTTTATCACCAAGCACCATCGCTACCGAAAATGAAAATCGGCGACCACCAGCCATCACACGAGTTACTCGTCTGATACTAATAATCTTTTGTTCAAACTCCTGTCTTGGTCTTTCACCTTGGCGACCACTACGTCGTGGTCTACGTGGATTCCTTTTGTCGTTACCTCCCCGTGCACCACCTCGTCTATCATCTCTGGTTGACGTAGTAGCAGGTGCATCGGTAGCAGACTCCTTGCCCGCTGGTACCTCTGAAGTATTTCCTTCAGTCGGTGTTATAGCTTCCTGTTTTTTTTCTTCGCTCATAGGTTGATTAAATATAAATTTGATTAATTTGTCTTAGAATTTAAGACCGCCAGCTCTGGCTCCTTCAGCCACCGCCTTCACTATACCGATGTAGGTGAAACCACCTCGGTCAAAGACAACGGTGTCAATCTTGAGCTGACCGGCTTTCTCGGCCATTGTTTTACCGACATCGGTACCTCGCTCCAATAAAGTCTTAGCCTTACTAACTCTGGAGTCAGCGCTAGCTAGAGTAGTCTGAGCATCGTCATCAATTAGTTGAGCATAAACAGCTTTATTACTCTTGAATACAGCTAGGCGAGGTTTTTGCGCCGTACCCTTCACTCTTGCTCTAATGCGAGCGTGGCGACGGCTGCGTGTTTGAATTTTTTTAGAAGTTGTTGATGTTTTCATATGTTAGATGTTCCTTATGAGTTTACGAATCAGAAATCCTTATACCTAACCCTACTTTCTGCAATCGTTTATTAGATAGACGGGTCAAGTCAGGTCTAATTCGTTTTACTCATAAGACTTACTAGACAGCTTTCTTGCCCTGCTTACGAATAATATGCTCACCTTGATAACGAATACCTTTACCTTTATATGGTTCCGGTGGTCGGACTTCACGAACATTGGCGGCAAACTGCCCCAAAGCGTGCTTATCATAACCAGACAGAGTAATGACGTTCTTTACCACCTCGGCAGTGATACCGTCTGGCACGTCCATTACTACTGGATGAGAGAAGCCAACGTTAATATTTAGTTTTTGTCCTTGAACATCAGCTCGATACCCCACTCCCTCGATCTCCAGCACTCTGGTAAAACCTTCAGATACACCAGTAATCATGTTTCTGAGTAGCGCAGCGTAGGTACCCCACAGGGCCTTAGCTTCAATTGAATCTTTTTTGGGTGCTAAAGTGATCTTTTCACCTTCAATCGTCAAAGTTACGCTCGGACGAATTGCTTCAGTAAGGGTTCCTTTTGGACCTTTCACCGTTAAGATACCATTTTCATGGGTGACAGTGACTCCGCCTGGAATCGTTACTGGTATTTTTCCTAATCGACTCATATTTTTATTACCAAATGATGAAAAGTTGTTCCCCTCCAACTTGTTGCTTGCGAGCCTCTTCACCTGTAAGGATTCCGGCTGGCGTTGAAAGGATCATACTTCCTCGACCAAATTTAACTGGATAGATATCTGCAGCCTTAATATACAGACGACGACCTGGCTTACTGATGCGCTTTACACCATTGATTTGGTGTCTGCCACCATCAACATACTTAAGAGTTACCTTAAGAATTGCTCCGACTTTTTTGTCTATTTTTTCAGCCGAAATAATGTAACCCTCCTTAACCAAACGGTCGGCAATAGCAGCCTTTAGTTTAGAGTAAGGTAGCATTACGATTTCGTTTCCGGCCATCCCAGCGTTCTTAAGCTGGATGATGAAATCTCCTACTGTATCGCTTACCATGATGATTTCTTTATACCTGGTATATTCCCCTCGTTTGCTCCCTCTCGGAAACAGATTCGACACAAGTCAAAATCCCGCATATAGCCTCGTTTGCGACCACACTGGTTGCAACGACGAACGACGCGAGATTTGAACTTTGGTTCACGCGAAGCGCGAATTAAAATTGCTTTTCGAGCCATTTTTTATGAATGGTGTTAAATTTTTGGAGCAGTATCACGTAGATTCCGTAACTTACTCCCTAATAATCCCCCAGCTCTAGTTTCAGCTAACATTTATCTACAAAGTGACAAACTATAGTCATTCTGGTAAACCACTTACTCTTATAAATGACAACTAAAACTAGGTCTGGGTTCACGTATCCAATCCTCATAAGAGTAGCTTGGATAGCGTTACGGGCACTACAATACCAGATTTAAGCTAAATAACAAGCCCATAGTTGACCTAGCTAAGATGACATAAGAACCGGCGCCCTAGGGCGCCGGTTCTTATGTTTAAGCTAGATTTAAGCTTTATTTCTTAGTTTAGGTTAGAAAACAAACTTAATCTTTAGCTATTATTTGGATTTTTTCTTAGTGTCTTCTGTCGCCTCTTTAAACGGTATACCAACGTGTCGCAATAACGCTTCCGCTTCTGCTTTAGTTTTGGCAGTGGTGACAATAGTGACCGCAAAACCAAACACGTCCCGTAATTCTTCATCTACTGTCTCTGGAAAAATAGTGTGTTCAGGAACACCCAAAGTGATGTTACCCATATCATCAATTGATGAAGCGTTTAGACCTCTGAAGTCTCGAGTTTGTGGCAAAGCAATATGAATGTATTTATCCAAGAAACTTTCCATCTGTTCTCCTCGCAAGGTAACTTGGTATCCAACTACCTCTCCTTCACGAAGCTTAAACGAAGCGATTGATTGTTTGGCTGGCCTAGCCGATGGTTTTTGACCAGTTATTTTAGCTAGACGATCCTGAATCAAGGCGATTTTATTTTTATCATCAATCTTACCCACTCCAGTTGAAACGATGACTTTTTCTATCTTAGGAGCCTGCATTACATTTTTGTAATCAAATGTCTTTTTAAGCTCATCAAAAGAAGACTTTAGTCTATCTTTAATTGTTACTTGAGTTGTCATAACTATATCTTTTTACCTGAAGGTCGTGCTACGCGCACTTTCTTCGTCTTATCACCTTCTTTTTCGACCGTATAACCAAGTCGGACCGGCTTACCACCGACTACAACGGCCACATTAGAAACGTGCACTGGCATGCTTTTTTCAACAATCTGCCCTTGAGCTCTTGTACGTTTATTTTTTTGGTGTTTAGTGGCCACATTAACACCATCAATAATTACTTGATCAGTATTTCTTAAGGTTTTAACAATCTTACCTGTCTTACCTTTATCTTTTCCAGCAATTACTATTACATTGTCTCCGGTTTTTATTTTCATAGCCATAATTATTTTGAATTACACTACCTCAGGTGCCAAAGAGACAATTTTTTGAAAACCAGCCTCAGCTAATTCGCGGGGAATTGGTCCAAACACACGGTTAGCTTTTGGCTCTTTCTTAACCTTATCTACAATCACAACTGCGTTGTCATCAAATGATACATACGACCCGTCTTTTCGGCGAAATGGTTTACGTTGACGTACAACCACCCCGCAAACAACATCCTTCTTCTTCACTTGTTTTCGTGGTTCGGCGGTCTGAACTGACAGAATTACTAATTCGCCTAGTTCAGCGTAGCGTTTCTTAGAACCACCCAACACCTTAAACACTCGTCCGATTTTGGCACCAGAGTTATCGGTGATTTTTACAATTGTTTGTGGCTGAATCATACTTATTTGATTAACGTAAATCGCTTACGCTTACTAAGCGGGCGAACTTCTCTAATCTCGACCTCGGTTCCGACGACAGCGGTATTCCCAACATCATGGACCAAGAATTTTTTGGTTCGGCGTTGGAATTTTTTATACTTCGGATGCTTAATGTACCGTTCTACCGCAACAGTACACGTATCAGTCATCTTACTAGCGACGACTGTACCTCTGAGCACTCGGCCCTTCTGTACAGTTGCCCCTGTTTTTTGTTCTGATGTCATATTTATTTAGTGTCTGTTTGCTTTAAAGTGCGAGCACGACGATTAAGCTCAGTTAAGCTACGGGCAATTTCTTTTTTGGCAGTCCGCACCACTCGTACATTACGAGTTGCAGAACCGGTATTACTAAACCGGAAGTTTCTTATTTCTTCACGCTTAGTATTTACTGCTTCAATCAAATCTTTATCTGATTGCTTAGTGATATCAGTTTTTTTACTCATATTACTTTGGCTTAAACACGGGTGTCCTCTCGATTAACAAACTTTGTCTTTAAAGGCAATTTTGCAGTCGCTTTACGCATCGCCTCTCGCGCTACGTCCTCAGGCACACCATCAATCTCGAATAATATACGACCTGGTTTTACTTCAAACATAAAGTAGTCTGGATCACCCTTTCCCTTACCCATCGGTACTTCAGCCGCTTTTTTGGTAACTGGACGATCAGGGAAAATTCGAATCCAAATCTTTCCTGTCTTGCCTAGAGTTCTAGAAATAACTCGTCTAGCAGCTTCGATCTGGTTTGACCGAACTCTAGATTGGGTAGTGGCTTTAAGACCGTAAGAACCAAAAGATACAGTTACTCCTCTAGTATCTGCCGCTAATAGTTTCTCCGGACTTTTACGCATAACTTGCCACTTGCGATGTTTTACTTTTTTTGGAAATAACATACTAGTGATGATTATGCATTTTTAGTAACTCGGTGTGATGTTGTAACCTTTTCTTCCTGATTAGCCTTTCGATCAGCAAAGACATCACCTCGATAAACCCACACCTTAATTCCAATCACACCATAAGGTAGATTGGCTCGTTCACGGGCGAAATCGATATCAGCTCGCAAAGTTTGGAGAGGAATTCGACCCTTCTTTTGTTCTTCTTTTCTCGCCATATCAGCTCCACCTAGACGACCAGAAAGAATAACTCTTACTCCTTCAACGTCTCGGTTGGCCATCACTTTATCAATGGTCTGCTTCATAACCCGACGAAACGGCATACGCTTCTCCAGACCTTCGACGATCATTTGACCAACAATCGAAGCACTGGTTTCAATAGAACGCACTTCTTCAATATCAATCTTAATCTCTGGCTTTTCCGATAACTTCATTTTACGAAGGAGCATGTCAACTTCTTTTCGAAGTTTGGTAGCTCCCTCACCGCTTCGACCGATGATTAATCCTGGTCTAGCTGTTTTTATAAGAATACGCATCGTCTTCTCATCTCGTTCAATTTCCAGTACATCAATTGACATACCTTTTAGCTTCTTTTGTAGAAACTTTCGAACGTTGTTGTCGGCCTTTAGATACTCTCGGTATTTTTTGGGATCAGCAACGAACCAGCGACTCTTCCAATCTCGGTTGATACCGATACGCTGTACGTATGGATGTGCTATGTGTGTCATATTATCCTTTTACTTACTTGCTAGTTCGACAGTTATATGACTGTTTCGCTTATTGATTCTAGAAGCTGAACCCCGCGCTCTTGGGGTGAAACGCTTCAAAACAGTACCCTTATCGACGGCAACCTTACTAATAATGAGAGAATCTACGTTTGCACCAGCGTGCTTGGCATTAGCCAGAGCAGACTGAATAACTTTTTTAAACGGTACAGAAGCCCGCTTATCAACGAAATCTAAAAGTGATAACGCTTTGTTTACTTTCTTTCCTCGAACTAAATCTGCAATAAGGCGAACCTTACGTGGAGATTGTCGGTAGTTTTTTAAGACTGCTTTCATATACTCCAAGATTATTTAGAAGATGCCTTAGCAGCTTTAGCGGCGGCAATTTCAGATTCCTTTTTCTTCTGATCAAGTTCTTTTTGCATCTTACCACCGTGTCGATGGAATTTTTTGGTTGGTGAAAATTCACCGAATCGATGACCGACCATTTCTTCGGTCACTAGGACGACGATATGTTCGCGACCGTTGTGTACGCCAAAGGTATAGCCCACCATTTCTGGTGAAATCATCGAATCACGTGACCATGTCTTAATAACCACTCCGTCAGCTGGCTTACTTCGATCCAGTTTCTTGAGCAGTTTCTCATCGACATACGGTCCTTTATATAGTGATCGTGACATAAGAAAAATAAACACATCAAAAGACAAACGTCTTCTAGTGTATATACGAATAAATTGTTTGTAACGGGTTGTACAAAGTCTGCCTGCCAGGGCCGACTTAATACGAGGTTTGGAACGGGGCTATAGTACGCCACAGGGGTGGATAAGTCAATGGTGATTTAGACCTTTCTATCGTATAACAAATATCAGGAGGTGACACATGCCGATCGAAAAAATTCTGGGGCCAATGCCGGAAAAACCCACCGAGCGAGAGGCTTGGTTGAGGAAAATGAGGGCTCTAATGGCCAGATGGGAGAAAGAGCGGGGCGGATAAACTTCTGCCCCCTCAATATTTATATATGGTATAGTGTTTTTATGGCTAAAAATAGGGGTAAAACTCATACCACTTTAACCGAAACCGCTCTTGAAGTCGTCAGGGTTTTAAAGACAATTCCTGATATCAACATGATTGCCCCTGGTATTATTAAAACCAATACCAAAACCAGCGGAAAACGATTTGTGACCGGTGTTTTTACCACCGCTGGGTTGGAGCTAATAATATCCGGACAAAGTGTCCAAAAAGTGGCCGTTCATTGTCAGGAGAGCAAAACTTTTCAGATTTTTAAAACCCTTACTGAACACAAGAAATTATCCCACATTGAATTTAAAAAACGAGAAAGAAAACCGGGGGTTTAAATCTTAGCTAAACTTAAATTATGAAATTTTTAAAAACAGGTAAAAAAATACCCAATCTAGAAGTGAGGAATTAAAACATCTACCTAACTATCCCCACCCTAACGCCATAGGATATTCTGGAATGACAAAACAACCGGCCGAGGCTACGCCTCGGCCGGTTGTTTTGTTTTGCTCTCTAACTTAGCTTTAATTCAAACCCCTAATTACTTAGAGCCTCTCATTAACTTACCTGGCTTTCGCCTAGAAATAATGAATTTGTTTGAATGTTTCTTTGGTGATCTGGTCTTTTGACCCTTACCAGTTGGACGACCTTGCTTAGTTCGCTGTCTTCGGTGTCCTCTTGGAGCCTTCTGCTCACCACCTCCATGCGGGTGGTCAACAGCGTTTTTAGCCGTACCTCTTGTCTTAGGACGAAGACCCATGTGTCGGGCTCGACCAGCTTTTCCGATACTAACTAAACGACTTTCTTCATTACTGACTTCACCGATACTGGCCCAAGCGGTAGAAATTATTTTCCGAACCTCAGTTGAAGGCAACTTGATTAGAGTGTAACCTCCATCTTGAGCTACCACCTCAGCGTAGTTACCAGCCGAACGAGCCAATCTGGCTCCAGCCCCTGGTTTTAACTCGATACTGTAAACTTTGGTACCCACTGGGATATTACCTAGTGGCAACCGATTTCCGAGCTTTGGTTTAGCTGTCTCTGATACTACAAAAGTAGAGCCGACCTTCATTCTCTGTGGCACTAGGATATACCTACGTTCGCCATCTTTGTACAGAGCTAGAGCAATAAAGCCTGATCGGTTTGGATCGTATTCAATTGTTTCAAGTTTAGCTGGTATATCTTTCTTGTTAAACTTGAAATCAATCTCACGATAGGCCCGCTTGTTTCCACCTCCTCGGTAGTGAGCTGTAATCCGACCATCACTGTTTCGTCCGCCGGTACTTTTCTTTCCTCTAGTTAGGGCTTTGTGTGGCTTACTACGGTTGCTGGACAGGTACTTCTTGTACTCAATCACAGTACCATCACGACGACCAGCAGAAGTTGGTTTATATTTTTTCATAATTTATCTTTTAGAAAAATTTAGGTTAACCTAATTCCCTAAACAATACTGATACTATCTCCTTGCTTGAGATAAATATAAGCTTTTTTCATTCCTTTGACTGATACAGTTCGACCTTTTGCTCTAGACATAGTTGTCTTGGCTTTTTTGTTAACGATGTTTATTTTCACCGGCGTCACATTGAAGTAGGCCTTTACAGCGTCTCGTACCTGAAATTTAGTAGCGCTAGGATGAACAATCATTGTGTAGACATTGTTCTCACCCTTGGCTACGGATTTTTCAGTGATACGTGGCGCTTGAAGCACTATTGAAAGGTTACGGTCAGTCGGAAGCGTGTTGTTTACAACCGTCTTCTTTACAGCCGTAGCACTTTCCTTCTTCTCAACATTTGATTCTGTTTTTCGACTAAAGAGTGCCATACGTAACTCGTTATCTTAATAATGTAATGGGTTTATTTCTTAACCTCCTTTTTACCAACTCTAGTTTCAAAGATATCAAGAGACAGCTTAGGATCAGCCACCAAGACATACTTGAATGTCAAAAGGTCTACTGGGCTGATGTCTTTAGCTTGCTTAACAGCGATATTACCAAAGTTACTAAAACTCTTTTCAACGGCTTCGTCTCGTTTACTCAAAACTACCAAAGCAGTATTTTGTCTCTTGGTTGCTAGATCATCTTTACTAGTTCCTTTAGCTAGAGAAGTAATAACTTTCTTAGCTTCAGTTGTTTTTGGTTCAGCAAAAGTTAAAGACTCAACAAAAACCATCTCACCGTCACTGTGTTTCTTGGTCAATGTACAAGCCAAAGCTTTGCTACGAACTTTTTTATTAATCTTTTTACTGAAGTCTTTGTCTTTAGTTGGGCCGTGAGCGACACCTCCTCCGCTCCAAATTGGAGAACGACGAGAACCGTGTCTAGCTCGACCAGTTCCTTTTTGGCGCCATGGTTTTTTACCACCTCCAGACACCTCACTTCTATCTTTTGTATCGGCAGTACCGGCTCTTGCGTTACTTTGCATCGATACCACCACCTCATGAACAAGATCAGCGTTCCAAGCTACCCCAAAGACCGCTTCTGGCAGTTTAAGGGTACTTAGTTCTTTACCGTCTTGAGAGTATATTTTTGTATCCATAGGCATTTATTAAGCGTTACGAACCTCTACCAATGTACCTTTTCGACCTGGTATTGCTCCCTTGATAAGCAGAAGATTATCTCCGGCGTTTACCTGCAATACTGTTAAATTTTTTACCGTAATACGGTCATTTCCCATTCGTCCGGCCATTCGAGTTCCCTTAAAAACTCTACCTGGGCCAGTGGCACCAATTGAACCTGGTTCTCGGTGTGAGTGTTTTTGACCATGAGTGGCTCGACCACCCTTGAAACCATATCGCTTTACACCACCTTGGAAACCTTTTCCTTTAGAGGTAGCGGAAACAACAACCGTATCACCAGGAGTAAATACACCAGCGTCTAACTCCTGTCCAACAGCGAACTCAGACACTTTGTCCTCGTAATTTTTGCGAGTACGAAACTCAGTCAAATTTTTGAAAGCTGTTTTAGTATGTCCCTTTTCAGCCTTGCTGACACGTTGTTCTTTTTGAGTACCACTAGCTATCTGAACCGCCTCATAACCATCTTTTTCAGAGGTTCTGATCTGCGTTACCGTAGCTTTGTCCACTCTAAGAATTGTAGCTGGGTGACAAACTCCATCAGCATCAAAGACTTGAGTCATTCCGTCTTTTATTCCTACAATAAACTTCATGTAGTTACTACTATCTAATAAAAGCTTTTGACCCCAAAAAGCAAAACCGCACACTTTTGGTGCGAGCACAAGCTCGCCACAAAAGTGTGCGGTTTTGTGCCCATTGGTTCTCCATCTGACACCATAGCAAGCTATTTAGTGGCAGACTTCGACGAACATAGGTCTTTAAAGCTGTGGGTAGTATACGGATTTCATCGGGTTTTGCAAGTAAAAACCCATCTAGCTATCTTCGAGCCAATGCCACCGGCATTACACTGGCAGAATCTCTGTTTTTTGCTAGTAGCAGATTTATCCATTCATCCCCACCCTTACGGGCGAGGTATTCTGGTCGGACTAGTAAATGACAGACTTATAGTATCACTCGCTTGATTTTTGCTTTCATTTAACACTAAAGCCCCAGACGCTTTGCGTCTGGGGCTTTAGTGTTAACTTGGCAGTTTGCAAAATTACGATAATGATATAACGAATGATTTATAAGTAACAAATTTTACTGTGTCACGTCTATTATCACAGACACTTAGCCTGTGTCTTCCAACAATACGCCCTAAAAGTGGGACATATTGGGAAGAAAATTCGCAATAGTCGCTACGTTCGTTTGCTCACTTTACATCATTTTGACATCAATATTCACACCAGAAGGTAATGAAAGATTGGTCAATGCTTCTACCACTTTAGCGCTTGGATTGAGGATATCAATGACCCGCTTATGTGTTCGCATCTCGAATTGTTCTCGCGCATCTTTGAAAACGAATGACGAGCGATTCACTGTGTACTTCTTGATCTCAGTCGGCAGGGGAATTGGTCCAACCACCTTAGCGTCAAAACGCAAGGCCGTATCGATAATTTGTTTTACCGAACTATCCAGAATTTTATGTTCGTAAGCCCGAACACGAATTCGTAGTTTATTAATCTCTCCAACTGCTGTTTTTGTTTCCTTCGCTTTGGTAGCGGTTTTTTTAGATGTAGTTGCCATAGTCATTTTTGTATTTTTATAAACGCAAGTCGGAATACCCAAGCTAATTTAAACAGATTAGGTATCCCAAAATTACATTTAGGCGACAATCTTAGTTACCACACCAGCTCCTACAGTCTTACCACCTTCACGAATAGCGAAGTTCTGTTGATCTTCAAGAGCAACTGGAGCCACCAACTTAACTTTAAAAGTAGCGGTGTCACCTGGCATTACCATCTCAGTACCCTCAGCTAGAGTTACTTCACCAGTAACGTCTGTGGTACGAATGTAGAACTGTGGCTTGTATCCAGTAAAGAATGGAGTGTGACGTCCACCTTCGTCCTTAGCTAGTACGTATACTTCAGCTTCGAAGTCTGTGTGTGGAGTAACTGAACCCTTCTTAGCCAAAACTTGACCTCGATGAACATCTTCTTTCTTAGTACCTCGAAGAAGAATACCAGCGTTGTCTCCAGCTTGCGCAGCGTCTAGTTGCTTGTTGAACATTTCAACTCCAGTTACGGTAGTGCTGGTAGTTGGCTTCATACCAACAATCTCGATTTCTTCACCAACCTTAACAGCTCCTCGTTCAACACGACCAGTAACCACTGTACCTCGTCCTTCAATTGAGAAAATGTCCTCAACTGGCATTAGGAAAGGCTTGTCTAGTTCACGTTCTGGAAGCGGGAAGTAGCTATCCATAGCGTCAACCAATTCGATGACTTTTTCTTGGTATTTTGCATCACCTTCAAGAGCCTTAAGACCAGAACCTTGAATGATTGGAGCATTTGCACCATCAAATCCATTAGCAGTAAGCAACTCTCGTAGCTCTTCTTCCACCAACATGATCATCTCTTCATCATCAACCATATCGCACTTATTTAGAAATACGATTATGTTTGGTACACCTACTTGTTTAGCCAATAGCACGTGCTCACGAGTTTGTGGCATCGCACCGTCAGTAGCGGCTACTACCAATACGGCTCCGTCCATCTGGGCGGCACCAGTAATCATGTTCTTGATGTAGTCAGCGTGTCCTGGCGCATCGATGTGTGCGTAGTGACGATTTGGTGTTTCATATTCACTGTGTGAAAGTGAAATAGTAATACCTCGCGCCTTTTCTTCTGGCGCCTTGTCAATATCTTCTACTGCTTTTACGTTGGCGTTGTAGCCATCTCCCTTAGCTTTAAGGGTGGTCAAAATTGCAGCTGTTAAAGTAGTTTTACCGTGGTCAACGTGACCAATGGTACCTACGTTAATGTGCGGCTTTGATCGATCAAAATCTGCCATAATAATTTTTGTGAATTAAATAATAATCCGCACACAGCTACTTTTTAAATAGTATTAAAAAGCCTAAAACGAACACAGAGAGGTAACGGCGCGAGAACATTTCGCGCTACCACTTTGCACTCGTAAGTGTGAAAGAGCAACAATATGTTTACTCCGACAACAGCTATAAGCTGTGGCGGTGCGGGTATAGTACCAGAGAGGTTATTTTTTGCAAGTAATTTTAAAATATTCATACCCGCCATCATGGACGGCGGGTATTGCCCTTACACATGTGAATTAGTGGTAGGCTGTTGGACCATTATTTAGGTAGGTCAAAAATTGCTCCACCAGTTTTTCACTTTCTTTATATGTCTCAGCGGACTCAAGAGCCGGAATCACCTCAAGAGTAAGAATCCCGAAAGCTTGCACCAGTCTGCTTTTGGCTTGGAACTCTTGACTAAGTAATGTCAGTGGAATACTTACATCAAAACCATCCATAACACAAGGCTTACAAGCTATAATTTCTGCTGTATCGAAGCTGAAACAAGCATATTCGGATTCAAACCTAAAGTTCAATCCTTCCAATAAACTCATTATGAACTGAAGGGGTACATCGACCTCACTTAGAAACCGAATACCATACACCCAATTACATGATGAGTACACATTTGGTGTACTGATAAAATAACTCACATTATCGACCTTAGTTGGTTTAATAAAACATAAGATATTACCTTCAATAACCTTTTGCCAACCCAGTCTTTCAAGATGAGTAGCTATTTTTTTAAATATCTCTATTGGATAAAGAGGTTTGATGATGTCTGTCACGACAGCCTCCCGCTAAAAGAGCTTTAGCTCAATATTGCCCAAATTTATCAAGATTGTAAAGCAAAAAGACCCGCGCTTTGCGCCGGTCTTTTTGCTTAAGATTTTTGGTTAATCACTTTTAAGGGTCAAGCTTCTAAGCATAATTGTTCTCTACGCTTCAATTCTGCAAAGGACTTCTTCCCCGAACTTGTGGTTCATAGCCATCGTAAGTGGCTATTCGCAACATTCCGCCTCATCAAGATCAAGAGCGAAATCGCTCCTCAATTTTTATTCACTCTTAACGCCACGGGCTTTTTTGATATCTTCGGCCACATTTGGCGGTACCACTTCATAGTGATCAAATTCCATGGTCATACTAGCTCGCCCTTGAGTCATAGACCGTAGAGTATTGGTTGCTCCAAACATTTCAGATAGTGGTACTTTGGCGTTAACAATAGTTTTACCACCAAGCTCTTCAGTCGCTTCAATCTGACCTCGCTTAGAAGAAATATTACCGTTAATGTCTCCCATGTATTCTTCCGGTGTACGTACCTCTACCTTCATGATTGGTTCCAGAATAACCGCATTCGCTCGCTTGGCTGCCTCTTTAAAGGCGTTGATACCAGCCAACTTAAAGGCGATTTCACTAGAGTCTACATCATGGTAACTACCGTCAAACAATTCAACTGAGACATCCTCCATCTTGTATCCAGCCACCTGACCACGGGCCATCGCTTCTTTACAACCCTTCATAACAGCTGGAATGTACTCTTGTGGAATAACACCTCCCTTAATTGAGTTGATAAACTCAAAATGATCTTCTCTGGTAACGTTCTTAGCCACAGTCTCACCTTCGGCCAAAGGAACCAGTGGTTTGATCCGGATTTTCACATGACCATACTGACCTCGACCACCAGATTGTTTGATGTATTTATGTTCAGCTTCGGCTTCTCCTTGAATAGTTTCTCGATAAGCTACCTGTGGTTGACCAATATTGGCCTCGACACCAAACTCTCGTTTCATTCGATCCACAATAATATCCAAGTGAAGCTCACCCATACCAGCAATAATAGTTTCCATAGTCTCTTCATCGGTCGATACTTTGAAAGTTGGGTCTTCATCAGATAGACGCTTAAGAGCGGTACCCATTTTTTCTTGATCTTGTTTGGTTTTTGGTTCTACTCGCACCGCTACCACTGGTTCTGGGAAAGAAATTTGTTCCAAAACAATTGGGTTATTTTCAGCACACAAAGTGTGTGAAGTTTTTACTTCTTTAATACCAACCGCCGCCGCAATCTCACCAGCGTACACTTCTTCAACTTCTTCTCTCTTATCAGCCATCAATCTCACGATACGACCAACTCGTTCTTTATTACCGGTCGAAGCGTTCAATATATAGGTACCAGATTTCACACTACCGGAATAAACTCGGAAGAAGGCCAACTGACCAACAAACTTGTCATCCTGGAGCTTAAATACTAAACCACAAAACGGCTCTTCATCTGACGGTTCTCTGGTAATTTCAGATTCATCTTTAGGATTAATACCGTGTACTGCCGGTAGATCAGTCGGAGCTGGCAGATAATCAACCACAGCGTCCAATACCAACTGAACACCAATGTTCTTTAGGGATGAACCGGTCATAACTGGGAAAATTTCGTTGGCAATCACCGCCTTTCGTAAAGTTTTCTTAAGGTCTTCCATGGTTGGTTCATTTCCTTCTAGAAAGGCTTCCATCAAAGCATCGTCGTGTTCCACTACTCGCTCAATCAATTCGGCCCGCCATTTCTTAGCTTCCTCAACTAAATTCTCGGGAATTTCTTCTTCAGTTACCACCATACCCATCTCACCACCAAAACGGTAGGCTTTCATCTGGACTAAGTCCACTACTCCAGAAAGAGTATCCTCAGCTCCGATTGGTAGTTGAATACGAACAGCTTTTTTAGATAGTCGTTCTTCAATTGATTTGATAGAAGAATCATAATCAGCTCCCAATTTATCCATTTTGTTTACAAAACAAATACGTGGCACATTAGCTTCATCAGCATAACCCCAGTTGGTTTCAGTCTGTGGCTCGACTCCAGCGGCCCCATCGAAAACTACGACCGCTCCGTCGAGAACACGCATCGAACGTTTTACTTCAGCTGTGAAGTCAATGTGACCAGGGGTATCGATGATGTTAAAAGTAAACATTTTACTTTTATCTTTACGATCCTCCTCCATTGTTTTTGACCAGTTACAAGAAATCGCAGCGGCAGTAATAGTAATACCACGCTCTCGTTCCTGTTCCATCCAGTCAGTGACGGTGGCTCCATCGTGTACCTCACCGATCTTGTGGCTCATGCCGGTGTAAAAAAGAATTCGTTCAGAGGTGGTGGTTTTACCGGCATCAACGTGAGCCACGATACCAAAGTTACGAAGTTTATTAAGTGGAAATGCTCGTGCCATATATATGTATGTGTTTTAGTAAAAATTAAATAATTATCAAAGCTTGACCCAGCACCATTTTTGGCGCCACTAACTTCATTAGCAACACAAGTGTAGTCTAACTAAACCAACTGAGATAGTTAACATTAACATCACCAAAAATGGTGCTGTGGGTGCTAAGTCAATGGCGAATACTATACGTTAAATCCTTTAAAACATCAACCTGCTTCTGGTCCAATATTAATAAAGTAAAAACATCCACCTAACTATCCCCACCCTAACAGGACAAGACGTTCTATGCGGACTAGTAAATAAAAATGATAAGCAACAAAAAGATCGTCTTTGAGTTATTTTTGAAGTGGACCGATCAGCCAAACCTAGCTTTGAACTTGATTTAATAGTATAAATATGTTATAATAAAAGAGAAGGTCCGGCATTGGGTCGGACCACACCTAATAAAAAGGTGGGAATGAAATGAAAATCATCGCTTTTCTGATCATCAGCGGCTTCCTCTACGTCACGCCCAGCGTGGCGCAAAACATCTCGACCAAGCTGCCGGAGGCGACCGGATGCCCGACGCCGCATCTTGGACCCATAGACCCTAGGTGCCAAGAAGTACCTAAGGTGTATGACGTGGAAGGCTACACCATAATCATATCCTCCCACATGATAACAATAATAACGCCAGACACTAAGCAGCCTGGCGACTGAAACGGGCGGCCCTAGGGCCGCCCCGTCAATACACATTCAAACTATAGCCATTCTTGAGTTATATTCTGGATGTGTTTTTTAATTTAGACCCTAGGTAAATAACCAAAGGTCGCACCTTTAGGTGCGACCTTTGGTTATTTACTAACCTTATCTTTCTTTGGTTTCTTTTTTTCCCTCTGTCTATCCATTCCTTTGGCCATATATTATTTAATTCAAAACTGATAAATATCTATAAAATATAATGTTGCTTATTTTTTCATTGGTCTTTCTAAGGTTTTTATACTTTCAGTATAGAATAATTTTTGTCCTCTAACACTAAGATATATGTAGATAAGGTATAATTCCCTAATGAAAACATATCATGGGAAAGGCTATGATTATTTTCTATGAAGGACTTTGATACATGGAATGATCACAAGAAAGTTATCAATGAAAGTGAGGGAAGGTTATACTCTGGACGTGATATATGGTGGTGTTCACTTGGGGTGAACGCTGGATTTGAGTAGGATGGAACTGGGAAGTCGTATGAACGACCTGTTGTGGTACTACGGGGGTTCAGTCGGGCCGTTTGTCTTATTGTTCCACTTACTACTTCAACCAAAGAAAATAAGTATCATGTCTCTATTGGTGAGGTGGATAACAAACCAGCTGTAGCAATTATTTCTCAAGCACGTCTTATCGATATCAGACGTTTTATCAACAAGATAGGTATGCTCGATAAAGAAAAGTTTGCTGGAATAAAAAACGCCGTCACAGGGCTACTCTGACGACATTCTTTGTTCTCCCACCTAAGTGGGCTAGGCCGAAGCCATTTGTACCAATATAGTATCTACCTATAGATATATAGTCAAGCTGTTGCTACCAATAATTACACTTTATATCTTTATCATCACGGAATGTCTCGTCTGCTATTCAAGCCTAATTCCCCGATCGTTAATATTTATATGAATATCATAATTACCATCTTTAGCGGTAGGACCGATTTTTTGCATCACCTTTTCCACCTGTAAAAGTGACGCAGTAAAGGCAAGCACTACCGCCACGATAAACACGACTGACAGTGAGATACTTTTACTCAACGTAAATAGATTCCGCTTAGTAAACAAGCTTCCGCCAATCATTATCAAAACCAATGCCGGAATCAGCATGACCACAAATGAGGCTGATACCGCCAAAATACCGATCGGATTATTAAGTATTATTTCAAGCGCTGTTTGAACCTCATTAGGCATTAATACTTTATCAGACAAAATAACTACACTGTAAGTGGTTATCAATCCGGCTATAAGTAAGGCTCCCCCAGCCACAAATATCGTACCGAACACATATCTAAACGATCCAATAAATAACTGCACCAAGGTTCCAAATAAAGTAAATATTTTCACTAAAATACTCCTAATCGACTGCCATAGACTACTGGCCTTAGTCAAATCCACTTCCTCAAGACTGTTTAAATTTTTTTTTACCCGTTCGGTTATTTTTGTGACGGTAATCCTCTGTCCTCGCATGGCATACTTTTCAGCGGTAGTATTAGCCATTGGTACAATTAGCCAAAGTATTAAGTAGGCCACAATACCAATACCATTTATAAAGATACCGATAAAAAATATCACTCTCACAATGACCGGATCAATCCCAAAGTATTCAGCTATACCAGAGGCAACACCGGCAATTACAGCGTCGTCTTTATTTCTATATAGTCGTTTTCGGACCTGATTTAATTCGGATTCTTTTGGTTCATGGGAGGAGGTATTTTCACCCACTACTTCTTCGGCTGTACCTAACTCAGACATAATGGTTTTGACATCACCTAAATCAACGGCTCGCTTTTCATTCTTACCTTGGGCAATAAATTTCTCTGCGATAGCTTGCTCAATATCTTCAGAAATTTCAGCAAAATCCTCAGAATCAACAAATTTCTTCTCAATACTTTCTAAATATAAAGAAAGTGATTGGTAGGCACCATCTTCAATGGCGAACACCATTCCACCCAGAGTTATGTTTGTTACTGTTTTCATAATTATTTATTAAAATTACTTTTTACCTACTTCGTATTTTTTTATTAATGAATTTACCGAACTGTTTAGCGACTCCCACGAACTTTCCAACTTTGACAAGACCTCTTGTCCCGACTTAGTGATGGAATACATTTTGCGAGGAGGACCCGTTTTACTTTCCTCCCAAGTATAGGCAACCAACCCAGCCCGCTTTAGCCTTGAAAGCAAAGGGTAAAGAGTTCCTTCGACTACTAATAAATTGGCCGTCTTTAACTGCTTTAGAATATCAGGTGCGTATGTTGATTTGCTGCCGATAATCAATAAGACCGGAAACTCCAAAAAACCTTTACGCATTTGTGACTCCGTATTTTCGACCCGATAAGTTGATGTTTCTTCACTCATAACAAATATATTAGCACAAGGTACTTTGTTATACAAGGTACTAATAACAATCAACGTCCGGCTAATTAGCCGGACGTCACCATTCACCTAACACCCCATTGGTTTTATACTGATTTATTAATAATCAAAATTTAGGGTAAAGCCCGCTTCTCCAATAACAGAAATACACAACGCATCCCGAACAAGTCTTTCACAGTCACCGAAAAGTTTCTGCACATCCTCAGTGTACGAGAAAATTCTCGGGTTCGGGATAACGAAATATCCGTCATACAAGACATACAATACACACTCTCCGTAGCTATCGCTAGCGGTGAATATACCTCGACAATGTCCAACACCGTTCGTAGCCGTAAAGGTTATATTGTGCTTTATAAAATTTTCAGACAACCTGCAAACCTCCAATTCAGGGTTCACTATTTTCGGAAGCCTGTAGACAGGTAGGAGCTGTTCGGTGGTAGTTTGCGACGACATATCTACAACCCTTTCTATCAGTGACCCAATGCCCCTAAAATAGGGGCTTTGACTAAACCAAACATAATAAAAAATAGTTGTTTTGTAAACTGCCCATGACAATAACGTAAGACGTTACCATCGCATTAGTGATATTAAGACAAAAACCACTACTCTTACCTGATTAACTTTAGTTGATAGGTTAGTCTATCACCGGCCTCGATATTTTCCCGCTTTCTAACAGACGCTTTTATAGGGAGAACATATGTACCTGAGGCTTTATCAGGAAAAATTGACGTCTGCCAACTAGTTTTACCAACCGTAACCATCACCCTAAGAGATCCAAATCCTCGACAATTTTTTCCGAAATTTTCTTTTATCTCCTTTCCGAATTTTTTAGTAACACCCACAAAATGCCAGCCGGAAAAGCCTGGATATAAGACCACCGGTTCAGTCATCTTATAAGTAGACCTTTTCAAGATAAATAAAATTAAATTGGTTGTGGTGCTTCACACTCACCGTCTTCATAAGAGATAACCCGGCCTTGTGAACAAGCAGTACAGGCGTTGCCAAAAGTTTGTGGCACCGGTGGACAAGGAGTAGTTACACATTGAACCTCTACCAAGCCACAAACCGGAGCATAATCCATGGTACAAGCTTCAGCCGATTTCATCTCCTCTGTACAGGTGTGTTCACCAACAGAAACATCTGAACCAGCCGGACATTCAGCAAATTCGCAGTTAGGACCAACTCGACCAACTGCCGAACCGTCAGGACAAAGCTTGGCCTCCATAGTACACGCCACCGGACCAACCATATCTTCATAACCATCTTCATCTGAAACCTCATAATCTGATTCATAATCATCAAATGGATATTTTTCTTTTAAGATAGTCACTAAATCACTGATATTCAGATCATTATTTTCAAATTCAAAACCGATCTTTATATTTTGCAATAAAGTTTGGTACCCTCTCTCGGAAATGGCTGGAGCAGCACTATGAACAACCTCAACCTCACCAAGCTCATGAACTAATTGACCATCCTTATATTCATAATGACCAATCTCAGCCTCAACCCCATCAAAATCAATGTCTCTTAGGGCTGGAAAAACTTGCTTAAACATAGCGGGCTCATAACCTTCAATCGGCTGACCAAGCTGTGATCGCACTTCTTTCTCAATTAATTCTCTAAATTCCGTTACTTCTACTTCGTTTGTCGCTTGGTGAAGAGTGTCGTCTTTTTGGTTATCTGGATTAGGATTTCGGGAATGTTGTTTATATAAAATAGCTCCAGCCAATAAAATAATAAAAAGTACCGTTAAACACTTTTGTAAGTTAGTCATAGATATTTATATGATGCTATGTATTAAGAATTTTGCAAGCTAAATAGTGGATACCTAAGCCAAAACAACGGCCACAGATAAATGCAAATCATTTGCATTTATCTGTGGCCGTTGTTTTGGCTAATTTTGATTATTTTAGAGTTTTTTAGATAAATCTAAAATTTCATCAATCCGAATTTGTTCAACGAACTCTGGTACGTGAGACACCAAGATCATGGCTCCTTCAAAATCATTCAAGGCTTTGGCGATGACTGGGATATGTCGAAAATTGATGTGGTTAGTTGGCTCGTCAAGAATAAGCAATCCCGGCTTAAGTAAAGTAATCTGAGCAAAAGCAACCAAACCCTTCTGCCCTTCAGACAAAAGACCAATCTTAGTTTTTACCACGTCATTATTTATTAGAAACCCAGAGGCAATCGCCCGCATGTCTTGCTCTACTTTTTTATCCATCGCCTGCATTAAACATTCGTGGACAGTCTGGTTAAAATCCAAGGTAGAAAAATCCTGTCGGTAGTAACCAATTTTTATATCCGGAGAAATATGTTCTCCCTTGGCCTGACCAGAAGCTAGTGACTCCAACAAAGTAGTTTTACCGATTCCATTTGGACCAACAATCTGTAGGTGCGTGCCCCGCTTTAATTTTATATCGCAAGAAACATCTTTTGGTTCATGATTTTTAATTACTTTATACGAAGTCAGATGTAACACGTCGCTCGGAATATCTTTTTGAGTGGGAATATTAAATTTACGAATAGTCTTATCTTCCTTTCTGACTTCGATTTTGTTTTCTTCGTACTCCTCCACCTTTTCACGCATTCGTTTGGCTACCATACGCATATTCCCACCTTTGTGAGCAAAGAAATTGGCCTTGTCTTTGTTGGCTTGGATTTCTTTCTCGGCCTGAGCATTTTGTCTTTGCTCTTTTAGAACTCTGGCGGCGATATCTTTTAACACATCGTGATAGTTGCCATCGTACTGCTCAACTTGATGTGAATGAATATCCAAATACAAAACCCCTCTGGTAAAAGCATTAAGAAATTCTGAATCGTGAGAAATTACGATCACGGTTTTATTGTAATTTTGGAGATAAGCCGTCAAGTGAATAATACCTTCACGGTCAAGATTATTGGTCGGCTCATCAAGAAGAAGAACGTCCGGATTCTGAATTAAAGCCGAAGCCAAAAGTAATCTAGCTTGCTGACCACCAGAAAAACTACCCACAATTCGATCTTTAAAAGTATCTTTTATTTTGGGAGTGGGTACAAGATTTACGATTTCTAAAACCGTGTCTATTCTTGGATCAATATCATAGACTTTTTCTTGAAAACATTTTTCAAAAAATTCTCTGACCGTTAATTCTAATTCATCTCTTGGAATCACTTGACGAGACAGGGCGATAGAAGTTTTAGGATAAACATTAACATCTCCAGAGTCGGCTTTAAGCGCTCCAGTGATTAAAGAGAACAAGGTGCTCTTGCCGGCTCCGTTTTGGCCCATTAAAGCAAACTTTGCTCCCCGTCGAACCGAAAAACTAGCCTCTACCAAAGTCTTTTTGGTGGGGTCGTGTTCAAAAGAAACATTATTAAAAGTTATGATGCCTTGCTTTTGTGACATAGGACAGTACCTTACCTTATTATGAGCAAAAATGAAATGTCTTAAGTGATGAGGGTTACTATCATCGGTCTAAAATACAAAAGTTCTGATGATCTACTCGGTTGTTAAAACCCGCATCACATCAGTCAGAGTTCCGTTGGCAGTCAGATCAATCTTGCTTCGCTCGGCAATATTATTTAACAAAGTTTTCATGCCAGTTCTGCCAATTCCGCCATAAGTAGTTGGTCTGAGGCCGGTCTCTTTTAGATTGAAGACTAACTTACCATTTTCTAAAACATAAGTACCACTATTACCAATCACTCCATTAAAATCCGAACTGCTAAGACCTGGAAATACCGCCAAATAATCCTCTGGCTTAAAGCCAGCTTCCGGTTCACCAGTCTTTTTACGAACCTCTTCCTCTAAAGTAAATTTAAAAACATCAACTACGGTGGTCTCCAGATGCACATTATCTCTGATAGTCTCCTCAACAATTTTTACGTTGTAGTAGCTAGCCAACCAAAGAGCTATAATCCCCAGACAAAAACCGACCAAGAGCAAAAGAATACCTTTTTTCATAATGGCGAGTATATCATAAATACCTCCTAGATGACGCTAGCCTAAGTCTCGAATCTTCTTGAGAGCAATAACGTACATACTTTCTGCCCACGCTAATGGTGTATTTGGGTTTGGATTATCAGTATGTGAAAAATAAGCTTCCGGCACCTTTCCATCTTTTGTTACAGCATTTTTAGCCCTTTCCAAATAATACCAAGCTCTGTCAACTTGACCTCTATCTGCATAGATAATAGCCAACCATGACAAGCCAAAACACCACTCTGCCTCTTCACTGTAACCATCATCGTTGTGGTTGTAATAACGGTCGAATTTATATCGCAAAACTCCTTTATCTTTTACTAAATGATATTCAACATTTCTTAAAATCTCTAAAGTTTCTTCTTCTTTAGTAACCTCGAAGGGGTAAATTAGAGTCAGTAAAGCCAAATCGACAAACTTGGTAGTAGATTCTCTTGGCAATAAATTATTAAGTGACTGTTCACCTAATTCAATAGCGCTATCTGGCACATGCAACCAATCTAACTGCCTAGCTTTTCTTAGGGCGGCCAAAACAGACCCAATTGATGAAGCGTGTATTTCCAGATTCTCTTCCCAAATACCGTTATCACTATCGTGCCAGTATTCAAGTGAAACCAAGTAATCAATCAATTTTTGCAACATCGCTTTTTCAGCTTCTGTTTCTACAACCCCTTCACCTCTTAACTCTAATTCAACTAGCAAGTTCAAGACCTCACCCACCGCATCATTTTGGCTATTCCCCCACTCTTCCCAATATTCCTCAAAAGTCTCAGGATGAAAGCGAGCATGAATGTACTGCCAAGTTTCGTGTGGTTTGTTGGCGATGGCCCAGTCAATTTTATCTTGATTCTTAATTAAAACTTGAAGCAGAGCTTTGGCCGCTTTTTTGACTGTCTCGATTTCACCAACTTCAAGAAAAGATAAAACGATAAAGTAAATGTCTCTCAACCAAGCTTTGTTATAAAAAGTATCTTCAGCCGAAGCGGTAAAAACTCCCGTCGGGGTCTGCATAGTACGAATGACATCTAGGTGTTGTTTTATTTCTGTTTCAAAATCTATTTCCATACTAATTTTTGTCTAACTCTGTCCACTGTTTTTCAGCCTGTTCGACCACAACCTTAAGAGCTGGTAATCTCTCCGCCAATTTACTAGCTACGGTCGGATGGTAACTGCGTAACTCAGTGAAAAGAGCGACTGTTTTTTCATAGGCTACAAATAACTCTCGGAGTTTGGCTATAGCCTGTTCTTTATGATATTCATTTTGAGAAACAATTTCTCTATATAACTCTTCAGTCAATTCTCGATTTTGCTGAGCAAAAGCAACTATACAATCCTCTAGTGAAGTGATTGAATATTCTTGTTCGTGACTCTTAAAAGACTGCTTCAAATCTACCAAAAAACGTTCATCAAGCGTGTTTATAACCGACAAAAAAGCTTCCTGTCGCTTGCGCTCAAGTATAGACAGAGCTTTCTCGTTTCCTCCCTCCATATTTTGTTTCATACCAGACATTATACCGTATAACTAAACCGAATCTTTTAAGCGGAAACAGCCAACAAAAAAATGAGTCGATATAATTTATCTAATTTGTAAAACCAAAAATTTAGATTAATCATGAGGAGTACATCGCCAATTACGGGGTTTTAGTAACTGATATTTTCTAAACGAAACAAGGCAAAAGGCCCAAAAATTGTTCACCATGATAAACATACGGCTTACAAATTTTTGGGCCTTTTGCGTAGTATCGTGACAAAAATGTCTATTACCAAGCGAAGTGGGCAAAAGCACGGTTAGCCTCAGCCATCTTATGAGTATCCTCCTTCTTTTTCACGGCCGCTCCCTCTTCTCTGGCTGCCATCATCAATTCCTTAGCTAAAGCTGAGTGCATAGGAATACCTTTTTGACCTCTAGCTGCATTAATAATCCAACGTAGAGCTAAAGCGTGTCTACGCTCTGGTCGGACTTCACGGGGCACCTGATAGTTGGCACCACCCACTCGGCGAGATCGGACTTCCATCTGAGGACCCGCGTTACGAAGAGCTGTGTTGAAAATCTCTAATGGATCACCACCCCCTTCTTTAGCATTTTTAATTTCTTCAAAAGCACCATACACGATCTTACGAGCAGTCTCCTTCTGACCCCTAAGCATGATGTAGTTGATCAATCTTTCAACGTCCACTGAGCCAAATTTTATATCTGGCTGTACAACGTTACGATTTTTAATTGGTCGTCGCATAATTTGTTCTTAATTTTAATAAAGATTAAGAATGAGATATGTATGGAAACATGTTTCATTCTTCGCATAATTTGACTCCGAAGCTTTAACTTGAGTCGCATCCTATAATCTGTAGCGAATATATACTATTCCTGAACTTGAAAAATTATTAAATTTTCAGGTTCAGTACGTGATTTATCTAAAATATTTTAGATAAAATGAGACTTGTCTTAAATAGTGTTCAGGATGCCCCGGATGCGCGGAGCACAAAGAAATTTTTCCGAGCTGTACTTAAGTACTGTGAGAAAAAATTTACGCCGTGCGACAAAGCAGACGGGGTATAGCTGAACGCTATTTAGGTTTCTTGGCGCCGTATCGACTACGCCCCTGCATACGCTTATCAACTCCGGTAGCATCGTATTTACCACGCACAACCGTATATTGCACACCAATATCCTTAACTCGTCCACCTCGCACCAATACCACTGAGTGTTCTTGGAGAGAGTGTTTTTCACCTGGGATGTAGGCAGTGATTTCCTGTCCGTTACTTAAACGAACACGGGCGATCTTTCGAATCGCTGAGTTCGGCTTTCTCGGAGTTTTAGTAGTCACCCTAGTACAAACCCCACGTTTAAACGGTGAGTTATATGAGTTGGCTTTATTCTTAATAGAGTTGAAGCCTAGCTGAAGAGAACCCGTCTTACTTTTGGTAGCCGGATCACGTCGCTTGTTTCTTGTTAATTGATTTATTGTTGCCATAAAGCCCGCATACAATACTATATATGTAAAAATTTGCAATAAAAAATCTACTTTTGATACGACTGATCAATATAGTCTTAATTGCCAATTAAGAGGCCGACCAGATTCTCCACAAAACCAAAGAATGGCCCCGAGAAAAAAGTAATAAATACGTAGATAAAAAGGAACATGCCAATTAAACCAAAACGTTCCATTATGACCATGAATTTCCTGTACTGCATTTGCGCTCTAAACGGCAATACGGCCAACAATATCTTTGAACCATCAAGTGGTGGAATCGGCAACATATTAAACATAGCCAACAATATATTAATAAACACTATGTACGTTGCGATTTCTGTAAATGATTGAGATAGATTTAGAATGTCCGAACTTCTAATGATGAGAGCAAAAATAACAGCTAGTAAAATGTTAACCGCCGGTCCGGCAATAGCGACTATAGCCTCTCCCCATTTTTGATTACGGAGATTGTATGGATTATAAGGAACCGGTTTGGCCCAACCAAAAATAATACCGGTTTGGCTAAAGAAGAGTAGAGCTGGAATTAAAACCGAACCAAGTGGATCAATGTGAACAAGTGGGTTTGGAGACAAACGACCCTGTAAGCGGGCAGTTGGATCACCGAGCCAATTAGCAACGTGACCATGAGCCATTTCGTGAATTACGATTGATAATATCAGGACTATTAAAATAGCGATTTGTTCCATAGGTTTATAATCATACGTGAAAAGCTTGCAGATTCAAAGCATTATGGTACGATAGCGCCACTAAAACCAATCATATGGCAAAACAATGTGACATCACCGGCAAGAAGACCCAGATCGGGGGCCGATATTCAAACCGCACCCGTGCGACGCAATTTAACCCATGCGGAAAAGTAAGTCGTCAAGCTAATCTGCAAAAGAAAAAAATCTTTGTTCCTGAGCTTGATAAACACGTAACCATAAAAGTTTCCACCAAAGGTTTGCGTACCATAGCAAAAAATGGCGCCTACAATACCCTAAAGGAAGCCAACCTTATTTAACATATAAAAGCAGAAAAGGCCCGCACCTAAAGGTGCGGGCCTTTTCTGCCCCACGATAAACCAATAAACGAACGGCCCGCATCACTTACTCATGATGCGGGGCTTGCCGGCAGAAATACCGTCTTTTCTTTTATTTTCTTTATTTTTCGGACCACGTACTCGCAGACCTCCTTCAAAATCTTTGCTACACTTCAGACACTGCCACACGCTGTCATGCCGAATTAACTTGCTAAAACAAAACGGACAAATCTTCATTTTCACCCCTCTTTTATTGATAATAAAAACATTATTTATACCAAACGTCAAGTCCATCCGAGTACATTTCAATAGTGCCTCTCTCAGCCGTTGATAGAATCTCCACCCCGTAATTAAAAAGCAAATCTATTACTTCTTGATGGGGATGACCGTAACGATTATCACTCGAAGCTGAAATTACAGCGTAATCCGGATCAACCTCGGTCAGCCATAGTTCGGAGGTAGAAGTTCTTGAGCCATGATGTCCGGCCTTTAGTACGTTGCTTTTAAGGTGTTCGCCTGAAGTAAGTACCAAATACTCTTCGATCTGTTTTGGTGAATCACCACTCAACATAAAACTAGTATCACCATAAACAACTTTGACCACAATCGACGAGGCATTACTCTCCACATCCTTTACCTCAGTCTCTGGATACAAAACTTCAATGGTAGTAAATTCACCTAGCTTGATTTTTTGTCCCCGCCTAGCATAAATCACTTCTGCCCCCTCTTGTTCAATTTTTTCTTCGTATAGTTTGGAAACACTGGTGTCGTTTACATTATCGGTTTTTAAAATCATCGACACCTTATAACGGTCTAAGACATCCACCAACCCCCCAATATGATCCTTATCAGGATGAGTACCAATTACCACATCAATAGTTCGATCAAACAAACCCATCTGTGAACTTAGTTGACGTAAAACTGCCTCATTTGGACCACCGTCAATTAAAGCTTGGACCTTGTCTTTAGTCTCAATAAAAATCGCATCTCCTTGTCCCACATCCAAGAAGCTTACTTTTAAATATTGATTATCACCACTTACCTTAGCTGACAAATCTCCATCTATAAAAGGAATTACCCAAACACCAAAAGTGACCAAGATCAAGAAACCCAAAATTATCAAACGTTTTCTAACAAAATCTTCATCATACTCATGCATATACATTCTCCATATGATACTATGCTTGGACTTTATTAGTTTGGAAATTTAATTTATGCAATACGAAGCTAAGACATTTGACATACCAGAATTAGACGGTATTTCTAAAGAAACCATTGACTCGCACATTGGTCTATACCAAGGCTACGTTAAACATGTAAACTTAATTCACGCTACGATTGCTGAAATGGAAAAAACGCCGGAGGAAAATAGCTATGCCTTAGCTGAAGTACAAAGACGTTTGGGTTTTGAGTTTGGTGGTATGAAAAACCACGAAGCCTACTTTTCTCAATTTGAAGGTGGAGCCAAACCCCTGCCCGAAGGCAATCTAAAAAACTTAATCGAAGCCCAGTTTGGCTCACTAGAAAACTTTATCACTCACTTCAGTACCATAGCAAAGACAAGAGGAGTAGGCTGGTCGATGTGCTACTTTGACAAGACCGTAAACCGATTAGTGTGTACTTGGGTTGACGAACAACACTTAGGTCACTTGGCTGATTTGGATATTGTTCTGGGATTGGATATGTGGGAACACTCCTACATGCGAGATTATCTACCGGCTGATAAAAGTAAGTACATTGAAGCCTTTTTTAAAAATCTTAACTGGGAAGTAGTAGCTAATCGAGTTTAGTGAACATATAAAGATTAAAAGGAAAAGGTTCAGGGGATTTGTCCCCTGAACCTTTTCTTAAAAACTACCTACTTAATCTAGTTTTCACGATCGACTCTTCTTCGACAAACCAACTCACTACCGACTCTCTACCATTATCATCGGTTGACTCAGCGGATTTGGATTTAACGAATGACTCAATCAAATCATAAGCTTCAATTTTTTGATTGGTCTTAAATTTAATGTACAAAACAATCGCAATTAAAATATAACCCCCTATCACTACCCAAAATGGGAAAGCTGGTACCACCAAAGCGGAAAATGGTAGTGAAGCAAAACCCTCTGCTAAGGTTATTATGTACAAAAGAGACAGGTAGGCCAAGAAACCAAAGACACTGGCAATCGTCGCACTAAAGACACCAGTTACTCCAACCAAGAAAGTCAACATCATGGCCACTGGTACCATTGGTAGAACTAAAACATTCACCAGAACAGCTACCACTGAAAACTCACCAATTTGATATAACAAGATTGGTAGCACAAATATCTGAGTAGAAATAGTGGCTGTCAAAAATTCTCGTATACCAAACGAAGTTGGTACCGCCTTAAACTTTGACTCAACGTAGGGAGCGACCAAAATCAAACCTAGGGTGGCAATAAAAGATAGTTGGAAACCAATATCAAAAGCCAAGAGATAGGGATTAATGATTAACATAATTATCCCCGCCACCACCAACCCCCGCAAAACTTGATATGATTTACCAATACTTCTGGCCATTAAAAGTAAGGAGGCCATCACTGAAGCCCGAACAACCGTTGATGATAAGCCGACCAGCAAAGCAAATAGGGCAATCGCTATTACTCCGGCTATCAATCTAGCTCGAAACGGTAAAAAATAAGCAAACACATACAAGACAAAAGTTACCACCAACATCACGTTGTAACCAGATAAGACCACAATGTGGATGATACCGGTTTTACGAAAAGCCATCTCCAAATTGTCTCCCAAACCCTGTTTAACACCAAGAAGGAGACCCTCCGCCAAACCAACTTCAGGTTCAATAATCACCTCCTCCAATCTGTGCATAAAGTCCTGTTTTTGTGTAAGGATAAAATGAAGCAAAAAATTACCTTGATTGACATCAACGACCTCAATCTCAGCCCACGATATTATATGACTAACCCCCTTGGCTCTGAGGTAATCAGGATAATTAAAGGTCCGACCTAAATCTGTTTCAAAAGCCTCAGCTTTAGAAAGCGTGCCTGATATCATCAACTCATCGCCGTAATTGATACCAGAGTAACGATCTGTTCTAACTAAGAATAATTCACCGTTATCGATTCGCACAAACAATTGCGTACTATTGGAACGAACGTCGGGCTCTCTAACAACCACTCCGGTAATTTGAATCTCCTCTTCAAATTTGGATTCGGCTTCTGTGTTAATAAAGTATTGTTCTGCCCAAAGCATCCTAACCGCTCCCAACGCAAAACAAAAAACAAACACTACAAAGAGTAAGACTAGATTTGAGGCTAAATTTATACGATCAGACGAAACTGTTCGACGACGCCAAACCAATGCTAGCGCTAGCGCTATGCTGAGAAACCAAAGAATACTGATTTTATCTATAACGTAAAAAGATTGGACGAAGATACCAAGACCAAAACTAATTACCATTGTATAAAATAAAAAACTCTGCACACTTAGAGTGTAGCAGATACGTTGAGTCCGATTCGCCTTCTGGGCGAATCGGACGAAGTCCCTATATTAGGGACGATAAGGCGTAATCTCCCTCACCAGCCCTACAGCCGGTGTCGGGGCCGTCCGTTCAACACCGGTGCGAGTTACCGATGAATCAGCACCCCTCTGGGAGACTGGTACTTCACCTTTGCGGGCAGGAAATTTCCTCAATCAAAACCGAATTCTCAAGCACCCTCATGCCCGCCTCCCAAAATTGCCAGCGATCCGGCTGGACCGCCTATCCCCAAAATACAACAAAAAAGCCCAGTGGTCAAATGACACACTGTGCTTATCTCCTTTGGGCACGGCCGATGGCCATCGGCCGTGCCCTACTTTTAGATTGGTACCCTATACAGAATTTAGAGTCTAATGGTACCTATCTTGGAAAATGCATGGAAAAAGCCAGTTCCAGACGACCGCCAACCAAGACCACCAGAATCTGATCGGCATCTGGAGTAGTATTGTCGGGTACAGCCTTCAAAACCAAATCAACCCTTTGGGGAGAATCGAAATCATACCCGACCACTCTCCATCGTCTGGCTTGCACCTCCCTAGACAATACATGGAAATGCAACGACACCAGATCTTCCGTGTCCGGTCTCCGCAAGCTCTTGGCAAAAGTCTTGTATCCCACGAATTCGGAGTCCTCCATATTTTCCGGCCTAGGTAACTTTCTAGACAGGATCAACCCCAGTGGGTAATTATCGTTGTACAACAAATCATCTCTCCCTGCTTACCGCATCATAGCGGTTTTGGTGTTGCACGATTGCCCCACCCTAGCGTGAGATTATAAAGAGTTACTTAATTGTGTCAATGATAAGATTATTTACGAGACAAACTTCAGGCATCAAGGGCTTCATTGACCAACCGGTCGGCTTCTTTATTTTTTTCACGGGGAACATGAGTGAGGATTAGGTTGGGAAAATTGGCCACCCTTAGATTGTGTATTTCAATAAACATTGGCACTAAACCAGGTTCTTTGATCTGATACTCGGCATTTAATTGTTTTTTAACCAATTCACTATCCAGACGGATTTCAAACGACATTTCTTTGGATTTTTTGCCATAGAGTTGCTTTAGAGTCTGCAAAGCCACCAAAACCGCATTGTATTCAGCAAAATTATTAGTGCTATTACCGATCGCTTCCTTTACTTCTTTTAAAACCTTTCCTGATTCGTCAGTAATATAAACTCCGATTCCGGCCGGTCCTGGATTACCTCTCGCTCCGCCATCGGTGTAAGCAATAATTTTATTCATAAAAAGCAGTATAACAATTAGCTAAATAAATAGCACCCCACCAAACTACAAAACACGAAAGCCGCCCATAATTAATTGAGTCTAGCTTTCGCTTATCCTCATTCTAAAGGCGGCTGATACTGTAGGGTCCTAGTCTACGACCCCTATCAAGTAATATGACTTTTCTACCATTATCCATAATTTCAAAAACCAATATTTCTCCATTACTACACAATCCCTTAAGGTAAGTTCTGTCACCCTTCCTAGTAACTGTCACAAGAAAGGTTTCAGCCAAAACATACCTACCTGGTTTAAGCTCACCCTTGTCCACTTTGTTTATCCTCCCGACAACCTTAAAACACTATAGAGCGGGCTCAAACAATGTCAACTATTCTGAGACGAGTCTGCAACCGGCCCATAAAGAAGGATTGTTCGAGTTCGGCCAAAAGCGATAGCTTTTGGCCGACTTTGGGTGTCATCGCAAATTTATCTGGGGTTTTAAAAAAACAAATCGCCTCTTTAGCCAGACCGTTTGTTTCAAACTCTAATTTAGTATGATCCTTAGCTTTACCAAAAACAGAGACGTTGTTTGGGGTTACTCCCGAAAACAGATAGACCGGCTTAGGGTTACTGTGACCAAAAGGCGCTAATTTGTTTTGATTAAAAATAAAAGTATTATCGATATCGTCCAAATTTAGTTCCATATCAACAACCAACGGCTCAGAGACATCAGCCTTCTCCCCGAGACTAAGAAAAGCCTGATTGAGACTCTCACCGAAATTATGGATATATTCATCCAAAACAGTGAACCCACCGGACATATGGTGTCCCCCAAATTCTAAGAAAACCTCAGCCCCCGCTTCCATTATATTTATTACACTCACCCGACCGCCACCTCTAGCGGAACCTTTGTATTTCTCGTTTCCGTCTCGACCCCACAAAAAGACTGGCCGATTGTATTCTTCGGCCAATTTTGAAGCGGCTAGTCCAACCAAAGAAGGTCGCCAGTCAGGATTACCCATTACCAGCACCGGTGGCACCTCATCAATCAATTTTAATCTTTTATGAATATCCTTCGTCATCAAAGCCACTGCTGTCTTTCTTTCTTGGTTTAGTTTTTCTAAATGATTCACGTAGGCGCCTGCTTCACCCTCATCCTTAGTGGCCAGCATAAAAAAAGCATCTTCAGGATTATCCATTCTGGAAGCAGCGTTTATTCTTGGACCAATGGTAAAACCGATATCATCTTCAGTTAATTTTGATTGATTGGCTTTTTGGGTTTTTAATAATTGTTGTAAACCAGGCCGACGAGACTTACGCAACACTGTTAAGCCGTAATGAGCCAAAGCTCTATTCTCACCAAGTAAAGGCACCATGTCGGCCACCGTAGCCAATCCCACCATATCAAGCCACCATTTTTCATAACCAGCTACTAATTTATAGTTGCCTTTTATAATAAGCGCTTGTACCAACTTAAACACCACTCCTGCTCCGCAGAGACCACTAAATGGATAGGTGTTGCCAACCTTAGGATTAACCACCGCCACCGCTTCTGGTAAGACATCTTTTGGTTCATGATGATCGGTAATAATTACATCAATTCCAAATTCACTAGCCAATTTGACCGCCCCACTGTCAGTGGTACCACAATCAATAGTGATGATCAGAGTTGGTTTGGGTTCAGTTTTTTGAATATCTTTGATCAAATCAATATTTAAACCAAAACCATCAAAATGTCGGTGAGGAATCTTATTAGAAAAATTAGAGTAGCCAATGGCAGTAAAAAAATCATGCAAAACCACTGCCCCCGGAATACCGTCACAATCATAGTCGCTAAAAATTAAAATGTGCTCATTTTTTTTAATAGCTAGCTCAATCCTACAAACAGCTGGGTCCATATCATTGAGAAGAAAGGGGTCGTGCAAATCTCTTTCATAATCCGGTTCCAAGAAATCGCTGGCTGATTGTTTGTCAGTGATGTTACGACGATACAATAGTTGTTGTAGGTGAGGTGTTAGATGGGCCAACTCAGCCGACACCGCACTTGGCACGCTAGGAAACAGGCGATATTCTGACATAAGCTCTATGTTACCACGATCAGAGTTTTGCGTTATAATTCACCTATTATGTCGAGTATTTTCAGTAAAATAATAAATCGTGAATTACCGGGCTTCTTCATCTACGAAGATGATGTTTGTGTTGCTATATTAGATATATCCCCAGCCGTACCAGGCCAAACCCTCATTATTCCCAAACAAGAAGTAGACTACATCGGCCGTTTAGACGAAGACACCTATCTACACCTTATGAAAATCAGTCGAAAAATAGCTAAGGCTCTTGATCAGACCTTTTCTACTTTAAGAACTTGCTACGTAATAGAAGGCTTTGAGGTTCCCCATGTACATATCAAACTCTATCCGATGACTTCGGACGAGATACCACTTGGCAAAATTTTGCCAAGTGGCCAAATGGCTGAAAGTGATGAGTTAGAAAAAATTGTCTCCGCTATAAAAGCCAATTTATAACCTAACTTTCTGACTCCATTGCTTCAATCGCTGGCAGAGTACCATGCTCTAGAAACGTTAGCATCGCTCCACCGGCGGTTGATAAGAAACCATAACACTCTTGGTTACAAAGTGACTCAATAGCGGCAATCGTATCTCCACCACCCAAAACTGAGTATCCTTTGGTATTGGCCACCAATTTGGCTGTAGCCACTGTCTGCGCTTCAAACCCTCTTTCATAATCTCCAAACGGGCCATTCCATAAAACCATTTTGGCATTTTGTATAAGCGGTTTCAGCATCTCAACCGTAGCTGGTCCAACATCAAAGATAGTCTCTTCTTTGCTAACATTATCAGGCAAGGCGATGTGTCTACCATCCGGACCGTCCACTACCACATCAACCGGCACTAATATCTTAGGGTGACTTAAGAGTGGGCTATCTACCAAAGAAACATCCGAGACCAACGATTTACCTATCTCATAACCTTTGGCTTTAAAAAAATCATTAGCTAAGGCACCGCCGATAAATATGTGATCATACAAATCTAGAAACTTCTCCACCAAAGGCATTTTAGTATCAAACTTTGCTCCCCCCAACATAAATAGTGATGGCGTTTTTGGTTTAAGAGCCTTAGTTAACTCATCGTACTCATGCATAAAATTTATACCGGCGTAGGTGGGTAAATATTTTGGCACCCCTACCACCGAAGCATGACTCCGATGAGCAGCTGGAAAAGCGTCCATAACAAAAACTTCGGCTAAATCAGCCAAGCCCCTGGCAAATTCTTCGTCGTTTTTCTTTTCTCTAGGATCTAATCTAAGGTTTTCTAAAAGTAATACTTCACCGTCCTGTAGCTTATCTCGCAAATCCAAGGTCTTACTACCAAGCACCTCCGGCGACATAACCAGCTTTAAATGTGTCTCTAAGACATCAGCTACTGGCTTAAGACTCTGTTCACCATTACTACCAATGTGGCCACACAATATGACTCTAGCTCCAGCATTTACCAATATATTGATAGTGGGCAAATCTCGCATTATTCTAAACTGGTTGCGAACCTGACCATCTTCGATGGGTACATTTAGAGAAGTCCGTACCAAAACATAGCTACCTTTTTTAATTTTCAAATCTTTCAGAGTCTTCATACAAATTACGATTCATTAAAAACCGCTTCGACAGACGAGATAATCGAGACAAAATCTTTGGCTTTGAGACTGGCTCCACCAATCAAAAAACCATCAACTTCGCCTGATTGATAAATCTCGGTAGCATTTTTTGGTTTTACTGATCCCCCGTATAATATGCGGACCTTGTTGGCCACATTACGTCCATACAAATTAATTAATACTTTTTGAATAAAAAGTTTCATCTCTAGAATATCCTCCGTAGTAGCGGTAACACCAGACCCAATGGCCCAGACCGGTTCGTAAGCAATCACTATCCCAGAAACTTTACTGGAAGCAATATCAGTGAGAGCATTTACAATCTGAAACTCAACAGTTGAATAGAAATCACCACTACTATCTCTCTCTGTCTCCCCCACACAAATAATCGGAGTTAGTTTATTAGCTATCACCACCTTAAGAATAACGTTAACAGTTTGGTCACTTACACCACTCATTCTTCTTTCAGAATGACCAATAATTACTCCTTCGACTCCCACACTCTTTAACATGCTAGCGGAAATTTCTCCCGTATGAGCGCCACCACTGTTTGACGATACAGCTTGGGCTACCAAACCAATTGGACGCTTTTTAATATCTTTAGCTACTTGACTTAGAAACACCGCCGGGGGCGCCACCATTACCTCGGTAACTCTTTTTTTACTACCAAGACCCTTAATCAGGTCACGAATTAAGTTGGCTGACCCGGTGATTGAACTAGGATTTTGCTTCCAATTACCCACAACAAGCGGTGGTTTTCTTTTATTCATATCAAAAAATTATAGCACGCTCAAAAGTCTGGCTGACTAAATCTCTTCTCGCCACTCGATAAACCTATAGTCGTCTGAGGTGTGAGGAGCTAACGGAGGCGGGTCGTCTACGAGATTGCGGTCGTAAGAATTATATCTTGTATCAAATCCAGAGGTAAAATTACCAAATCCATTAACCCATTTTGTCCCCACACGACCATTCGACACAATGGTTCCGTTTATAGTTAGTGAATTTCTTTTTACATAAGAATCATGGATACTTAAAACATCATAGGAACCAGAGGTTCTATAATGATTGCGTCCAAAACGACCATTCTGAGCAACAAATATGCCATTAAGGATCATATTATCTGGTACAACCAACCCCACCAAAACATCATCTTCAGCTACTGCTAACAGACCGGCTGAAGAAGTAGCATAAGTAATATTGTCATTTAAGATAATAGAAGGATCAACTCCGGCGGTATCAGTATCCGCAGCAGCAACTGTTACTTTCATAGATAAATCACCCCCTAACCAGACCTTGTCTTCGACAAAGACTAACGGACAATCAGGGTTAAGAGTATAAGTAGCATAAAAATTATCGTCATCAATTACATTTCTTTCAGAACCATCGCCATCTTCAGAGTTATAACTATAATAACTATATACGGTGTCGACCGTATATACATCTAACGTACCGTCGTTTTGAAAATCCAAGCGATAGCCGTAATCATTTGAAGCTGTAGGTGGTATAGAAATACCACCTCCATTTTCTGCTCTATCTTTCATAACAGCCAAATCTAGAGTTAGTCCAGTAAAGTTAATAGGAGTTGAAGGAAAATTCCATAAAGCAAAGTTTGGACCATCACCAAACACAGCATCTAGAGTAACGCCACTAGCGCCACAATTGATTGAACCATCACAAACCCAGTCTTCTTGTCCGCTAGTGACGGTAGAATTATTAGTTCCATCCATACGAATAACACCATTTGAGTGGTAAGGACCAATAATGGTTCGATCGGGGCCGGCCCAGACATTGGAATTAATAATATAAGCATATTCGGCTACCGTTGGTCTGGAGTATCGACCATAGACAGTACGAGTCAGATTTGGTTTTTCGGCAGTATAACCAGTTGAATAAATTTCAATATTAGAAACTACCCCACAGTAAGTAGAACTAGCAATCGATAAACTTGAGGTGCCAATTACTCCCAATTCAGGATCAGAATAGGGAATGTCATAAGGTCCAGGTAAACCAGTACCATTGGTTACATCGCTAGGGTAGTGTGCCAAAAACCATTTGTAATAATCCAAACCGGCCTCGGCAATAGCCAATGCCCTCTCTTGTTGGAGCTTATTTTCCTGAATTTGTGATTGAGTCACTACAAAACCCATAAAGCTCATAACAATAAGAAAAAATATTGTTCCAAACACCAAAACTAGCACTAGTAGCGCCCCCTTATTGTGTTGATTAAAATTTTTAATCATATATTTTCTTTAACATTACGTAATGAAGCGCTGGAGCGAAGCATAAACTGCCCAGGGTCACGAACCGGATCTATATTTACAATAATCTGAGCTTGGACAAAACGAACATCAGTAATGTCAGATGGTGAAAATAATTGATTTCCATCATTATCATAATACATAAAAGTAGAAGTTCCCTGTATATTATTCTGCACATACCTTGAAAGAGTATATGTTTCGTCCGGTGAACCTAGGTTATATGTAAGTGGGCTGCCAGTTGCATTGTAGACATTTTTAATTATTGTTGTTGTACCATTGTAGGAAAACTCTACATACTCAACACTATTATCTCTATCAATATCACTATAAAAAGCAATTTTATTTTCCTCCATGATAGCTAGCGGAAAAGTACCATCATCAGCAAAGGTCATTTCTCGCACATCACGAATCAAAGACTGCATACCAAGGCGAGCGTTTTGTACTTGATAGGCTTGAGCGAAGGTGTAAGAGTTGTAACGATACATTGCGTTAATACTACTAGTGACTACTAATGTCAAAATGGAAAACAAACTAACTGCTACCATCATTTCAACTAATGTCATGCCTCTTTTTAAGAAAATTTTGTTAAACATAAACTTTACACTAATTTATGAACCCAGATTTACATCCAAAACACTGGAAGAATTTACAGTTGTAGTTCCTAATACTTCTGTTATGTAGCCGGGAGCTGAGACTGTCACCTGATAATCATCAGCAACCGGTAACCCTCCAGTAAAATAAGTCTGCCCACACAAACTAGTGGTTTGGGTAACATCTACACCGCTTCTTTCTAGTCTAACAGTGGCGTTAGCAATTGGTGACTGACTTGGATCAACTACTCTTACTAATAGTTGTGAGGCAGTTGGACTACCTAAGGTAATATCGACATTAACCGTATCATTAGGAACCAAAGAAACTGGTGTCATATCACAAATCTCAATAATACTGTAGGTACTAGGATCTATTTCAAATGAGTACAAATCATACTCAATATCAGTCAGATTTAATTCGCCACTACCGTCGGTACTATCACTCTTTAGATATTTATAAACCGGAGTCAGATCAACGTAAGTTCCGATGGTCTTATTGCCTATGACTGTGATTGGCACACCACTTAAGTTTGGTTGCGAGACTATGTGAGTAATAGACCAATCATCTATACTAGGTGTATAAGCGGTATCAATAGTTGATAACGTTGCTCCCAAGGATAGATTGTCATAAGTAGATGTGTCCAAAGACTGTATGTCAATCGGACTAGTTGAGAAACCAACGCTGTTACCTGGTAAATCTGTGTCAGGTACCAAAGTAAGGACACCCGAGTTATCATAATAAAGTGACATCAAGACAGAGGTAGAGGATTGGATATTGGCAGCAAAATCAACACTGTACCAACCCTCTATTGGACTCGGTGTAGTAGTGGTACTGATAGCAAAACCACTGCTTTGATAGATACCGCCAGAATCAGCCAACACTAAACTGCCACCACTAACTACCGTATTACTACTGGTGGCCAATAGAGTATCATTCAGAAAATTATCTTCAAAAGAAGCGTAAGTAGGATTGCTTTGTGTTTTAATATTTAGATTACTAAGCAAATCAATCTGAAAATTCATAGTTGATACAGCACTCTCTATTACAGAAACTGGCGGTGTACTAGGGTTGGGGTTTGTTGAAGTGGCAATATAAGTGCTATCAGAAGAATAGCCAGTTTTAGTGACATAAATTTCATAGTTTGCCATCGCTGGAGCCCCAGATAAATAAGCTAAACCATCAACACCAGTAAAACGAGTGGTGTCAATTGGCATAGTGCTTGAAGAAGTGTTGATGAATCTTACTTCAGCACCAGAAACCGGTTGTGTTAATGCATTAAAAACATTTACCTTTATGGTACCGCCCCCGTCAGTAGTTTCTATACCAACCGGTACTATATTTGATACCAAGGATACGGTTTTAGTCACTCCTTTGTTTTGCCAACTATATTCAACCTTCACTCTTTTATAATCAGCCAAAATCGCATTCACATCTGCTCCTCCATAACCATCAGCTTCATCGTCAACATACTCAATTAAAATTCTTTCATTGTAAATAATGCCATTGATGCTGGTGGTACTGTTTTGAGGAATGAGTCCTGGTGGTACTCCACTAACAGTACCGACCTGACTATAGGGTAAGGAACGAATATACTCCATTCTTCCTACCATTAAAGCAGTCGCTCCGGCTTTAGCTTTGGAATTGGCGATTACTTTAATCATTGAACTTACACCAGCATACAATCCCCCAAAAACCAAGGCCACCATAGCTGCGGTTACAATTAACTCCACAAAACTAAAACCGGCCTGCTTACTGCCATAAATTATACTTCGGTTAATATTTTGTTTATGACCGAACTTGAGCTTCATAAGATTAAATACTATCGCCAATAGAATAGATCGGAGCAATCATAGCGAGAGCAAAGAAACCAACTGCTCCACCGATCACCACCATCAGTATCGGCTCGATAATAGTCGAGAGGTCCTTGGTTTTTTGTTCCACTTCATTTTCATAAAAAATAGCTAGTTCATGTAGCATGTGAGAAATATCTCCGGTTTCTTCACCCACCAAGATCATCTCCCCCACCAAAACCGGATACAAATCTTCTCGTTCAATAAACACCTCAGAAAGTGGTGTACCCTTTTCAACTCTAACGGCCGCCTCCGCAATAATTTTTTTATAAAAAACATTTTGTACCACCTCTTCGGTGATATTTAAGGCCCGAATCACATCAACCCCAGACGACAACAAAGAAGATAGGGTCCTTGAGGTGCGAGCGGCGTTTACTTCTTTGGCTATTTTGCCGATAACTGGCAATTTAGGAATAATATATGAAGTAGTGATATGACCAGCTTTGGTTCTCAAAAAATAAATTCCGCCCAACACAAAAGAAATCAGTCCGATCAGGGTTGCTACGGTATTAGCCGCCATAAAATCACTAACAGTGATTAGGATCTTGGTCGTAGTCGGTAGCTCGACATCTAGACTTTTAAAGGTACCAGTGATGGAAGGCATAACAAAAATCATCATTAAGATTCCAATAATAACCAAGATAACAATCACAATCGCTGGATAAATCATGGCTCCTTTAATCTTCTTCTTTAAATTAGAAGATCTTTCCATTTGAACACTTAGGGTTTTTAGAGCTTCTGAAAGACCGCCGCTTTCTTCTCCTGCTCTGACCATTGCTATGTACAGATTACTAAATACCTTAGGATAAGCCTCTAAAGCCTCGTAAAATTGCGAACCTTCGTTTATTTTTTCTCTTATATCACTCATCACCCCTTTAAGCCGAGGGTTTTTACTCTGTCTCTCAATCACCGACAAAGCTCTAGAGAGAGGTAAGCCAGCCACCAACATGGAACCTAAATTTCTAGTCACCATGACTAGCTCATCATCTTTAACCCGACTCATCAGATACTCTAGTCGTTGGATATTAAAGATGGCTTTAAGTGAATGTTTCTTTTGTTCATCAATTGAAGTGACCGTGTGTCCATTGTTGCGGGCAATTTCATAAACTGCATAACGGTCAGTGGCTTCAACAGTCTTAGAAACCTTTATGTCTTTATCGTCTTTACCATGATAAATAAAAGTAGGCATTTTATTACTCGTTAATTACTCGCAATACTTCCTCAATTGTAGTCAAACCTTTGGCGGCCTTATAGATACCGTCTTCAAGCATAGTGAGCATCCCTTCTTTACGCCCTTGTTCTTGAATTTGATCAGCGGTAGCTCCGGACATAACCATTTCTTTTATAGATGGACTCATCGGCAATATTTCGTGGATACCGATTCTACCCTTATAGGCCTCTTCCCCCTCTGGCACATCTTTAGCGTGATAAAAATCAACACTGTTCCACGTAGCATTATTGGCAATAATTTGCTCTTCTTTTAGAACCTCCAAAACCTTATCCATATCAGCGTGTTTACCTAACTCACTTTTTTCATCAGAACTAAGTTTATACGGTTCTCTAGCGTCTTCACGCAATCGCCTCACCAGTCTTTGCCCAACCGCTACTCTTAGGGTTGAGACCAGCAAAAATGTCTCTACTCCCATATCTACCAAACGAGCCACCGTACCAGAAGAAGAATTAGTGTGAACAGTGGCCAATACTAAGTGACCGGTCAAAGCGGCGTTAATGGCTAGACTGGCAGTCTCTTTATCACGAATCTCACCAACCATAATAATGTCTGGGTCTTGACGCATTAAGGAACGCAAACCGGTGGCAAAAGTAAAACCGATCTCCGATTTAACTTGGGTCTGGTTTATTCTAGGCATTTGGTATTCGACCGGGTCTTCAATAGTAGAAATATTTACTTCTGGGGTATTAAGTAGATCCAGCACGGTATAGAGGCTGGTAGTTTTACCAGAACCAGTTGGTCCCGTTACCAAAATTATGCCAGTGGTTTGTTTCATGGCATCTTGCAACCTTTCTAAAGAAGAACCGTGAAAACCAATTCCTTCTAAGGTAAAACCAGAACGATTTTCTCGCAGTAAACGCATTACTACTTTCTCACCGAAGAAAATTGGTAGAATCGAAACTCGGAAGGAAACTTTTTGGCCATCCATTTCCATCTTAAACCGGCCATCTTGTGGCAATCTTTTTTCATCGAGTTTGAGATTTGATAAAACTTTTAATCTAGCCACTATGGTAGGAGCGGCGTTTTTAGGTAAAGTCATGGCATCGTGCAAGATGCCGTCGATTCGATAACGCACCAAAACAGACTCCTCCATAGGTTCAATATGAATATCAGAAGCACCTTGAATAATAGCGTGCCTCAATAAGGTATCCACTATTCTGACCACTGGCAAATCTTCGGCCATTTTCTTTAGATCTTCTTCAGTAGCTTCCTCACCGGTATCTTCGGCAATAGTTTTCAAAGCCGATGTTTCTTTCATTATTAGGTCACCAAATTCATCTTTGAGAGTTTTCTGATACTGCAAAAGAGCCGATTTCATTGACTCTGTATCAGTTAGACGGGGCAATATTTTTAGTCCAACTTTTTTCTTTATGAAATCTATCGCTGGTAAATCAGCAGTATCTAGCATAGCTACTTCCAACGACTCTTCGTTCTTTTTAAAAGCAATAATATTGTGGTTGCGAGCTACCGGCTCTGGTATTAATGACAATATGGAAAAATCCACCTTAACTCCTTTGAGAGAAACAAAAGGGATACCTAACACATAAGACTCTACTCGACGCATATCGTCTTCAGTCATGGTTCCAGACGCAATCAAAGCTTCAGCCAGAGTTCTCTTTTCCTCCTTAGCTACTTTCTCCGCTTCAGCGATATCTTTTTTACTAACCAGACCAGCGTCGCCTATAAATCGTTTTAGTTGTTCATCTTGAATACGCATATATAAAAAGAACCTCGCAACATCACCATTACAATATGTTTACATTATACAGCACTAATATTTTTTTAATATTAGTTACCTACAGATTAACTCTGATTAATCTTTAAATTTACAAAGTAACACCCTTTGTAGAAGAGTGTTACTTTGTAAATTTGCTTTTTATATTTAAAAGAGTAATATATCGAGATGACAGATATGCGCGGGCCTACGGCCCGCGCATATTGTGTAGAAATTATTAAGATATGATTTTATATAGCTTTATGTATAGCTATTATTTAAATCATTGGCAAATTTAAAGATTATTAATATGTTTGATTTAAAAGTTATTCACTCTGTATTGGGCGAAATGGAAGAAGAGCGTGGAATACCTAGGGCCAAAATGATGGAAGCGATTGAACAATCTCTAGCCACTGCTTACAAAAAAGAATACGGTAAAAGAGGACAAATTATCCGTTGTAATTTTGATTTGGATAGCGGAACAACTATCTTTAGCCAGATCAAGATCGTCTTAGACGAAACTATGATTAAACCGGAGACTGATGACAGTGCCGAAGAAGTTGATGATCGACGCCGAGACGATAATGAAACCCCCGCCATCGACGGTTTGGTTAGGTTTGACGCTGAGAAACATATCATGATTGATACAGCCAGAATGATCAAAAAAGATGTGCAGGTTGGTGATGAACTAGTTTTCCCTCTAGAAAATAAAGACGATTTCGGACGAATTGCGGCCCAGACGGCCAAGCAAGTAATCATCCAAAAAGTAAGAGAGGCTGAGAAAGAGTCTGCTTTGAAAGAATTTGGACAAAAAGAGGGTGACGTAGTGATGGGACATGTACAAAGATTCGAACGTGGCAACCTTTATGTTGACCTTGGTCGAGTCACCGGAATCATGCCCTACGATGAACAAATCCCCGGCGAAAGATTCAAACCAGGTGACCGTATCCGCGCTTCTTTGATTGAGGTAGATGAAACAGCCAGAGGGGTTTTCCTTAAATTATCTCGCTCTCATCCAGATTTCTTGGCTAGCTTATTTGCAATTGAAGCACCAGAAATCCAAACTGGAGTAGTGGAAATAAAAGCGATTGCTAGAGAAGCTGGCGCTCGTTCAAAGATAGCCGTCTATGCCAACGATCAACACATAGACCCCGTTGGTTCTTTGGTTGGACAACGAGGTGTTCGGGTTTCAACTGTCATGAGTGAACTAGGAGGCGAAAAAATTGACATTATAGAATGGTCAGAAGAGCCAATTAACTTTATCGAAGACTCTCTATCTCCCGCTCAAGTCCTTAACGTCACTATAGAAAGTGAACCAAAGACACCATCAGAAAACGAAGATTCCAGAGGTCACGCCATCGTGGAAGTAGCTCCAGACCAACAGTCCTTAGCCATTGGTAGAGGTGGTCAAAACGTAAGACTAGCGGCCAAATTAACCGGTTGGAAAATAGATATTGTGTCAGCTAAAGGTGAACCTCTGGCGGAAGCAGACGCTGATGGTAGTGTAGAAATCGACGCACCAATCGAATCAGAAGTGGGGGCTGATGACGATGTATTAGAAAACGAAGACGCTACTACTACCAAACCAGAACTACCGGAAGAAGACGAACCAACCAAAGATAGAGATATGACACCCGACTCTGAAGAAGAGGATGAAATAGACACCCCAGAAGAAGCAGAGGCTGTTTTGTCAGAAGACGAAAAAGATAAATAATTATCACTCTTAAATATCCAAAAATTACTATGATAAAAGTATTCGGACACCTGTCACCTGATACTGACGCCACTGGTAGTGCCATTATTTGGGCTTGGTATTTGAGTAATCATACCGGCACAGAAGCTAAACCATACGTGCTCGGTGAACTAAACTCAGAAACAAAGTTCGTATTAAACCACTGGCAAATAGACACCCCAGAATTACTAGAGTCAGTTTCAGTCGAAGACGAAGTGATTATCGTTGATACCAATAACCCCCAAGAATTATTTACTAATATTAATGAGGTAAATATTCGTGAAATTATTGACCATCACAAATTAGTTGGGGGCTTGACCACCGAGTCACCGGTTAAAATAACTATGCGACCATTGGCCTGCACCGCCACCGTTATGTACGACGAAATAATATCGTCTGGAGTGGACATAGCCACGGAAATAAAGGGTGTTATTCTGTCCTGTATTCTTTCTGACACCTTGGCTTTTCGTAGTCCTACCACCACCCCACACGACAAAGATGTGGCCGAGACTTTAGCCAAGGACCTAGAAATAGATATTGAAAAATATGCTGACGAAATGTTTGCCGCCAAATCTGATATTTCAAACTTCACTGACACTGGTTTGATCAAACTTGATAGTAAAAAGTACGCAGTTGGAGATAAAAATCTTAGAGTATCAGTTATCGAAACCACTGATCCAAAAACTGTCTTAGAAAGAAAAACTGGTCTAATCAAGGCCATAACTGACACCATCGCTGAAGAAAGTGATGTTGATGACGTACTTTTCTTTATTGTTGATATCCTAAACGAGGAAGCTACTGTTTTAACTTACAATGAACTAACCAGTCAGATAATATCTGCCTCCTTTGGTGTTAAAGTGGAAAGCGATACCGAAGTATTACCAGGTATTATGTCCCGCAAAAAACAAATCCTACCTAGTCTAAAACTTTAGTAACTAAATTATCTAAAACCAACCCCACCAAAAACACCAAGCGGTATCCCGATCGGGATACCGCTTGGTGTTTTTGGTGGGGTTTATCCCAATACTAAATTTAAGATTTAAGTTGTGCATAGAAAACAAACTTATTAATCAATCAAAGCTATACTATAATCAAGTCTTAAAATATTGGTATGCAAACATCGTTTTTAAAATTCAAATATATATATCTTGCCTTATTTATAACCGGTTTATTCGTCACTTCTCATTTAATAGTTTTGGCCCAAAGTGATTTAATCTCCACTTCTACAAACTCCACTTCAGCTTCAAGTAGTATTAGTACCACTTCCGACCAAAGTACCACTACCAAAGAGACGGTCCTACCGCAGGCCAAAACCAATCCTACTCCTTTAAAAGCTGGAGTTAGTTTAAGTGAACCAACCCAAAAAAGACTGATCAACCTCGCCTCCAATATGAGTAACAAAATGGATGCTGCTGTACTGCGCATGGAAGGAATCGTCCTACGTTTAGAAAGTCGAATCGCCAAGACCAAAGCTGCAGGCCAAGACACCAGTCAAGCTGAATCTGAATTAAATAAAACCAAAATCACTTTAGCTGAAGCTAGAGCCACCCTTAAAGATATCGATCAAAAAGTATTATTGGCCGTATCTTCAGAAAATCCTCAATCAACCATGACTATCTTGAAAGAAACCTACGTAGCTATTGCCAATACTTTGCGAGCCAGCCACTCTGGACTAAGAAAGACGGTGTCCCTACTCAAATCCGCTCCAACCATTAACAGCGCCACTAGTTCTACAACGGTGGAATAAGGTAAAATATCTTGGTTATGAAAAAAAATGCTCCACCAACTTTCTCCGATGATGAACTAAAAATTCCGGATAATTCTGTGGAGACGAGTTTTAGTTCACCTAAAATTCGTTCCAACAATCGTGCCTACATGCCCTACATGCTGGCTTCTATGATAATTCTCTTATTACTTATACTGGCTGGTTTGTTTTACTGGCAACTACTGATCAAGAAGACAGAGATTGTGCCAAGTAATTCTCTGCGACCAACCGCCGCCCAAAACAAAGAACCGGAAAGCACTACAGCTAGGGCACAGACCGACGCCACTCTAACTACCAGTACATCAGATGAGCTTTCAGCCATTGAAGCTGACATAGAAAGCACCGACTTAGAAACTCTAGACTCAGAAATAAACGCTATCAACGCCGAACTAGAAACCGTAGCCGAGGCACAACAGTAAAAACACCCATCTGACTATCCCTAGACTAACGCCTCGGGGGCACTCTGAGCGGACTAATAAACATATCCAAAAAAACCATCGAGATCTGGCTTTAAAAAATAATAGAGCCAGATCTCGATGGTTTTTTGGATCACTTCAGTGAACATAGAAATGACTTTTTGGTTGCAAAAAATTTTATTATTAGTACACTAACCACCTGTTAATTCACAAACTATCATAAGAATATTTATATGGACTTTATCAAACAATACACCGTGGAAAAAGAGGCTAAATCACAAGTAAAAATAACCGGTGAAATACCTTTTTCCGAATTAGAAAAAGAACGAACGGCCGCTATTAAACGTTGTGGACAAGATCTAAAAGTAGACGGTTTTCGTCCCGGTCATGTGCCAGAAAAAGTGGTAGTGGAAAGAGTTGGTGAAATGACCGTGCTAAGTGAGATGGCGGAAAGAGCTCTAGCTAAAATTTACCCACTAGTCTTAAAAGAACATAATATCGATGCCATTGGGTATCCCCAAATCAATATCACTAAAATCGCTAAAGACAATCCACTTGGCTTTACTTTCACCGTAGCTACCTTACCAGAAATCACTCTACCTGATTTTAAAACCCTAGCCAAAACTACTAATCAAACCAAGACTTCAACCGAAGTAACTGACGAAGACTTAGAGAAACAAATTGTAGATATTCAAAGACAGAAACGAGCTTACGAAAAACTGCAAGCCAAAGCTGTTGCCAATGAACAAACTGAGCACGTACATGATGAAAACTGTGATCACGATCATGACGAAACAAAAGACCTACCAACTCTTGAGTCCGAAGCTTATAAAACTGCAGTTGATGAAGATGACACTAAAGAGGAACCTTTACCAGAACTAACCGATGAATACGTAAAGACTCTTGGTCAACCTGGTCAATTTGAAACGGTAGCTGATTTTAAAGCTAAATTAAAGGAACATCTGGCCCTAGAAAAAGAACAAGAGGTCAAAGCCACTCACCGAGCTAAGATTACTGATTCAATCATAGAAGCGAGTGAGCTTGAGCTACCTCAAGTATTGGTAGATTCAGAACTAGAACAAATGTTTGCTCAAATGACCGAAGATTTAGCTAGAAGTAACCTACGAATGGACGACTACCTCGGTCATATCAAAAAAACTAAAGAAGATCTAAAGAAAGAATGGACTCCGGCTGCAGAAAAGCGAGCCAAATTACAATTGATTCTAAACGAGATTGCTAAGACTGAAAATATCAAAGCTGATGATACTTTGGTAGAAAACCAAGTTAAGCAACTACTTGAACAATACAAAGACGCTGATCCAGCCAGAGTTAAGATTTACGTTGAATCAATTCTCCAAAATGAGGCTGTTATGAAAATGCTTGAAGAAGCCTAGATTCATTGATTACCCAAAAACAAAACGGTCGCACGGCTTTGCCGTGCGACCGTTTTGTTTTCAACCGTTTAACTTTCTGTTAGGATAAACGCTGTCAGTCACGAATAATAATAGGAATATAAATTATGAAACAATCTGAAATAAATGATTTTTTAGTACCAATGGTAATTGAAAAGACCCAAGCCGGTGAACGTGCTTTTGATATCTACTCTAGGCTACTTAAAGAACGTATCATCTTTATCACCGGTCCAATTGAAGACCATATGGCCAATCTGGTGGTGGCCCAATTATTATTTTTGGAATCGGAAGATTCTAAAAAAGATATTTCTCTGTATATAAATTCACCAGGTGGTAGCGTCACCGCTGGTTTGGCTATTGTTGACACCATGAATCATATTAAACCTGACGTATCCACGGTCTGTGTCGGTATGGCCGCTTCGATGGGTTCAATATTACTTTCCCAAGGCGCTAAAGGTAAGCGGTTTGCTCTAACCAACGCTGAGGTAATGATTCATCAACCTTGGGGAGGAGCCCAAGGACAGGCCAGTGATATAGAAATTACCGCTAGACACATCCTCAAAACCAGAGAGCGCTTAAATAAAATGCTAGCAAAAGCAAGTGGTAAGAAATTATCCGAAATCGAAAAAGACACTGACCGTGACTTCTTTATGGACGCAGAAGAGGCCAAAAAATACGGCCTGATAGACGAAGTACATAAGTAGAATAGGATTCTTTGGATAGTAACTATTCTAAAATTTAGATAGTTTCTAACCATAATTTTAGACACACCCCTTTCCAGTTCGCCGTAATTCTGCTATGTTTCTACTACAGAGTATGATTTTCTGACTGTCTGTACCCTTATTCATTAGTTCAAAATACTATGCCAACCTTGATTATTTTGGGCATTGCCTTGGCAGCGCTCATAATCGGCATAGCTTCTGGTTACTACCTACGATACCTACACGCCCTTGGACAAAAAGCATCGGTTGAAATAGACCTAAAAGAAAAGATGCTAAAAGCCGAAGAACAGGCATTTAAGATAGTGGAAAAAGCGGAGGCCAAAGCCGATAAAATAGAGACGGAAGCAAAAGCGGAGTTTAAAGAAAAAGAAGAAAAAATAAAACACAAAGAAGACCGCTTGGAAAAGAAGGAGGAGCTTCTTGATGAACGTCAAATCAGTCTAGACTCTGAAAAAGAAGCTGTGCGAAGCAAAATAGAAGAAATAAAAACCTTAAAGGTACGTCTAGATGAACGCAAGGACGAGCTAGACAACAAGCTTGAGGAAATCGCTTCTCTAAGCAAAGAAGAAGCCTTTGAACAAGTAGTGGCTAAAATGGAGGTAGAAAGAGCCGGTGATTTAGAGGAAAGAATCCGTAAAATGACCCTAGCTGGTGAGGAAATATATGAAGCTAAGGCTCAGAATATTCTTTTAGCGACCCTTCATCGTCTGGGAAACAACATGCCGACCAATATAATGACGGCCAATGTAGAGCTACCCAACGAAGAAATGAAGGGTAAGGTAATTGGAAAAGAAGGCCGTAATGTTCGCACCTTTGAAAGAATGACTGGAGTGGATGTGTTAATAGACGACACTCCTGGATACATTACCCTTTCTTCTTTTGATCCAATCAGACGAGAAATAGCTAGGGTGGCGCTTGAGGCCCTAATGAAAGACGGGCGTATTCAGCCAGCCAAAATTGAAGAGTGTGTCGAAGCAGCCAGAAAAGAAGTAGCCGGTACCGTGCGTAAAATGGGTGAAAAAGCTGCTTATGATGCCAATGTGCCAAACCTACACCCGGACCTATTAACCATTCTTGGTCGGCTACATTTTCGTACCAGTTATGGCCAAAATGTTCTTTGGCATTCCGTTGAGATGGCCCATATGGCAGCTATAATCGCTGAAGAAGTCGGGGCTGACGTGGCAGTAGCCAGAGCAGGAGCCCTCTTACATGATATCGGCAAAACTGTTAGTCATGAAGTAGCTGGTACACACGTAGAAATTGGTATCAGAATTCTACAAAAATACGATGTCGATGAAAGAGTAATATTGGCCATGCGGGCCCATCATGAAGAATATCCCTACGAAACTCCGGAATCAATTATTGTTCAGGTGGCTGATTCACTGTCTGGCTCTAGACCTGGCGCTAGACGTGATTCACTTGAAAATTACATCAAGCGTTTGAGTGAACTAGAAGCCATCGCTACCAGTTTAGCTGGAGTCGATAAGGCCTTTGCTATCTCAGCTGGTCGAGAGATCAGAGTCATTGTTAACCCAGAGACCCTCAACGATTTTGAGGCCAGCGGTCTGGCTAGGACGATCGCTACCACCATTGAAGCTCAGTTAAGATATCCGGGTGAGATCAAGGTACACGTGATACGTGAGACGAGAGTGGTAAGTTACGCTAGGTAGTCTAATAAAAAACGTTAAAGGCGCCTCCGATGGAGGCGCCTTTAACGTTTTTTATTAGACACCCCAATTTGCATTTTTTTAATTAGAGGAGTATGGTGGAATGGAAAGGAGACGCCGATGTTTTGTAACAGAGCGGGTGGGTGGGGTCTTGAAATCCCAGAGCCACCCAGCCCGGAGTTCTTGGCGGCAGTCAACGGAGCCCAGACTTTTTGGCTCCAGCAACTGCTCGCCTACAACCTCGCTGAGTGGGTTCATGACTGCCTCTCGGTGACGGAGAGGGTATGGGGTCCAATCTGGGGACCGGTGGCCAGAGCCAATCTGGCTGAATGGTTCCGCTCGTACGGAATCCCCGCCCATTGACCAAGTGCGTTCCGGGACAGTCCTGGGGCGCACGCTTCTTTTATATTAAACAGCCATCATCAGCCGGTCACGCAAACTGCCCCACATCTGTATAAAAGATTTATTAAAATTTTCCGGTTTATGCAACATTTCTTTATCTAGATCTTTTACGTCAAACCAAATCACCTCTGCCACCTCTTCGGTATCAAAATTTATCTGCTCATCGTTTTCAATAATTACTCTATAAACAGCATTATAAAAATCAGTCGTCCTCAAAGATACAACTATTTCTTCCAAATCAACATTTTTAATGCCCAGCTCTTCATTAAGTTCTCTTACAGCAGCCTCATAATAAGTCTCTCCCTCATCGACATGACCAGCTGCTGATTGATCAAGTAATAATGGTTTTAAAACATACTCGCTTCGTCGCTGAACCAAAATCTGACCATTCTTATTAAAGACAAAAACCCTTGAAGCTCGTCTAATTAAACCCTTATTAATAGCATCCATCATATATTCAGCCCCGATCTCGCTATCGTTTTCGTCTACAACCACTACTTTGTTATAAATTTTCTCAGGCATTACTATTTCACCGCCACTACAAAAGTAGTGTAATTAAATTTTAAATCTTGAATAGACTCTTCCAATATCTCTAGTCCGTATATCTCGGCACACCGCCTAGGAGCGATCACGGCCGTAGTATCACTTAGCACACCGTTACCCAGATCTTCAGCGGCTTTAGCAGTATCAGCGTAGGGTACAATCTCCGCCTCCGGCCACACTCTCTTAAGATACATTCGACACTGTTTCAAAGCCTGATCGTGGGAACAAACTGTCTTAATATGTGAAGCCGTCATACCAGGTTTAACCAAAAGCATATGATGAACATCTAATTCGAACATCTCTTCGATCATAAACCGATGTTTAGCCATGGCGTGTACTGCTTCAATAACAATTCCACCGTTACTGTTTTCAATCGGAAAAATGCCCTTATCTATCTCACCCGATTCCACCGACATTAGTACATTTTCGGCTGAAACTAAGGGTACAATATCACTCTCCGGAATTGAGTGTCGTTGTTTAAACAACTCACCAGCCTGCTCTGAAAAACTTCCCTTAGCACCCATTACTCCAATTTTCATTTTGAATAGATATTACTTTTAATAGATTTTTATGATAGCACAAAAATTTTTTGGTCATAGTCAATTTTACTAGAACACACAAAAAAACATTTACAAGTCGTTGCAGAGCTAATATGTTGCTATATAATGTTTTGCAAGCCATATAAGTAAGGCATGGTGTGAAAGTTTTCACACAAAATTTTACTCGCTGAAATAGTATAAAATTTAATTATGAACAAGGCAGATATCATCAATAAAGTACACGAAGAGCTTGGTATTACAAAAGCAGATGCTGAGCGAGCAGTTGAAACTATGCTAAATAGCATCATTGATACCCTTAAGGCTGGACAAGAAGTTTCAATCGCTGGGTTAGGTATATTCTCAGCTAAAATGCGTGACGCTAGAACCGCTCGTAATCCACGAACCGGTGAAGCTATCCAAGTACCAGCAATGCGAGTACCAAAATTCCGCGCTGCTAAAGCCCTAAAGGAAGCGGTAAAATAATCCCTTCTTAATCTCCGCCAAGCCCCTGTTTGATTCATCAAACAGGGGCTTGGCTTTTTGGCTTTTCCCCAGCTTATTACAATATCACCTATAAAACCCTGAGTTTAAATGTGTTAAAATATTGGTGTAGCGGAGGTATTACGCTATGTGGAAATACAAAGAGTTATTTTTTCGCTATTTCCCATCACAAACACAAAGGCCCCAGTCGGGGCTTTTGTGTTTGTGATTGAAATATGCGGTACGTATGCTAGAATCGTGAGACTTTGAAGTAATTGGCTTAAACTAAATATTTCAAAATAGCGGATTAAGGGAAACCCTATAAGGAAACCTGATAACCGTCACAATTGAGAAAATGAAGTAAATTCTTTATTTATAAATATCATTTGCGGGTGTAGTTTAGTGGTAAAACGACTGCCTTCCAAGCAGTAGTCGGGAGTTCGATTCTTCTCACCCGCACAAACAAAAATGAGCGTACGAAAGTGCGCCCGTTTTTGGTTGGGAGGGTGAAATAAGCAAACGTTTTTGCTCACGTGAAGAATCGAAAAGAGCGAGTATATCGACCAAAGCGAAGCGAGGTCGATTCGAGCGTCGGGGTTGCGTAGCACAGTATATTCGAGGCGTTAGCCGATGAATATACTAATGCGAAGGTAATCGATTCTTCTCACCCGCACAATTTGCAACTTCGTGTTTTGAAATAAACTCAGAGTAAGACAACCTCGCCGTTAAACGGGATTATTTTAAGCAAAACCACCGTGCCGGACTTCACCCGCACTCCCTTGAAATGCTACAATAAGATCTTTAATCTCAGCTCCAAGAGCATGAGTAATTTTTTCGATTGTTCCAAGAGTTGGTTTTGTTTTTTATCTTACAAACGCCATAAAGTATTCTTCGTACGTATACTTTACATCGTAATTACTTTCCTTATTTTCTTCCACCAAGATGCCCAGTCCAACAAAACGATCTATTACACCCTGAGCACCAGCTCGAGTAAAGCCCGTAATGTTCATAATACTTTTTGTAGTAATAATTGGATTTTCAAACAAATAATTAAGAACCTTTACCCCACTATCTGATTCACGTTTTGATAAACTTTGTATCTTAGCCATATCTCTGTCCCTAATTTGTCTTATTTCACCTGAAATCTTAATAGCTTCATTCGCTGTCTCAATAACACCGTCTAGAAAAAAATCTACCCATCCAAAAACATCTCCATCGTCATGATATCCACTGAGTTTATCGTAATAAATCTTTTTGTATTTATTAAAATAAGAAGATAAAAATAACACCGGTTTTTCCAACACTCCTTTTTTCATAAGGAGAAAAGTTATCAGAAGTCTACCCACCCGACCGTTACCATCCAAAAAAGGGTGAATGGTTTCAAATTGTGCATGAGCGTAAGCAATAGAAATTAGTGGTAGAGTGGCGGCGTCATCATAAAGAAATTTTTCTAAATCACCTAAACATAAGTTCATTTCGGTATGAGGTACAGGAACAAAAGTAGCATTACTTAAGTTTGTGCCTCCAATCCAATTCTGACTTTTTCTAAATTCTCCAGGATCAGCAAAATGAGTTGACCTAGCACCATCCATAAGTTTGGCATGGATCTCACGAATGAACCGAAGTGATATTGGAAATTCTTTAAGTCTTTCAATTCCGTACTCTAAAGCTTTTATATAGAAAATAATATCAGAGGCATCGGTTTTATCATTTTCTATCTCTGCTTCTACAGCCAAAGCCTCAGCCATAGTTGCTTGTGTGCCTTCTATTTGAGCTGAAGAGGTAGCATCTTTATATGAAAACATTCTGAGGAAAAAATTTATGTCCGGAAGAGTTAAGGTGATACCGTCCAACTTACCAATCAATCTTTCTGCTTCTACCGCCTTAAATAAAATATTTGGTGGTACATTAAAAAGGTCCTTATTAGGAAAAGTTTCTGGTATTGACGCTATATATCCAGTTGGTTGTGAGACTTTTTTACAGATATTAATATTTATCATGTTAGTTTACATTGATTATTCAATATATACTATATTATAGTTTAGTATATATTTAGTCAAGTAATATTAACTAACTTATAAATTAGTATCCTATCATAATAAATTCAAACAAAACTCTGCTATAGTTCTATAATCACCGACTTTATGAGAGCCTTAATATATAGAACTCTTTACCCTCTAGCCAAGACCTACTGGTTTTTAAGAAGACCTGTCACCACTGGAGTAAAATGCTTTATTATATACGATAGTCACCTACTAATGGTTAGACACACCTATGGCAATATCCAATATACAATAGTAGGCGGTGGCCTGAAAAAAGGTGAGTCAACTGAACAAGCCTTAAGACGAGAAGTTAAAGAAGAAGTTAATCTGGAACTAAAAAACATTAGGAAAATCACGGAGGTCTATACCGAAGCTGAGTACAAGAGAGATACCATCCATTTATTTATAGCCGAGGCTACCACCGGTGATTTTAAAATCGATAAAGCAGAAATCAGTGAAGCAAAATGGTTTCCTATTTCAGAAATTCCCGAAGCTATCTCCCCATTATTTAAAGAGTTACTTGATCTCGCCAACTCAGATTTAAAGACAGTTTCTTAGAGATTGGCCTTTGGTTTTATTGTCTGTGCACCTATAGACTAACGGATACTGGAATAGTTTTGTTATACTCTAAAAAATATGCAATTTATTCAAGAAATTTTAGTAGCTATATTAATGGGTTATTTAGCTTTCACCAATAACTTGGCGACTATTATTGCTGAATACATTGAACCGGATCCAACCTCAACCAATGAAGGAGAAAATTTAGTCGATATCTCTTCACAATACCAACACGACTCAGCCATCCCCAGCGTACTACTGGATAATATCAATTACCAAGGAGCCTCTGTCATAGACGGTGTAATCACCCCACCCACTAAAGTCACCACTAAAGAAGCTCTGGTCAATATTTTTTGTACTTTCACCACCGACGAATACACTCGTTCTACTACTGGCTCCGGTTATTTTATAAACGATACCGGTGTTATCATAACAAACGCCCACGTAGCCCAGTTTTTACTACTTGATGGCATCATAGACGGAGACTCTTCCTGTGTTTTACGTACCGGTACTCCCGCCACCCCTACCTACAACACTGATCTACTCTACATATCACCGGCCTGGATTCAAGAGCACGCCAATTTACTAACAGAAACCTCCCCCTCCGGTACCGGCGAACGTGACTACGCTCTTTTGTACGTTACCGGCCGTACCGACCAAGCACCAATGCCGGCCCACTTCCCCGCTCTTGCCATAGATACCAACCTACTAACAGTCGGGGCTGTCTCAAGTCCCATCACCGCCGCTGGCTATCCAGCCTCTATCATGCAAAGAGAGGGTTCTGGAGCCGAACTGATAGAGATAGAAACCCAATCTTCAATCGTTGAATTGATGACTTTTGGTTCTAACTACGTTGATTTGTTTTCTATTGCTGGTTCAAAAGTGGGAGAACAAGGTGCTTCCGGCGGACCAATAGTCAATGAAGCCGGTAGAGCGATTGGTATGATTTCTACCAAAGGTGACGACAGTAGATTTGGAGCCGGTAGTCTACGAGCCATATCTCTATCTTATGTAGACAGAACCATCAAAGAAGAGACTGGTTATAATTTGGCCCAAAATGTTAGTGGCAACCTACCCTTCCGAGCCAAAATATTTAGACAAACCATGGTCCCCTTCTTGCAGACCCTACTTAGTAACGAGTTATAGTTAAATACTATTTTGACCACCCCACCAAAATTAAAATAATTGGTTGGTTGCTAATCCTTTTTCACAAAAATAGTCTGAGTGGGGTAAGCGAATTCAATTTGTTCATCGGCAAATCTTTTCATAAGATTATGGTTGAATATTTGCTGAATATTCAAATAATCTGTGTAGTCAGAAGATTCCACGTAATAGACCACCTCAAATAACAAAGCTGAGTCAGCAAAAGTCGTAAAATGAACTCGGTCTAATCGTCCGCCATCAACTTTGTCAAAAATCTCTTCAATCATTCCGTTGATGTTTTTTACCTTTTCATAGGGAGTGTCGTAGGTCACGCCAAGTGTTAATACAATTCTTCTTTCATCCATTTTTTTGAAATTTTGCACCCTGGCAGTGGTAAGTTCACTATTTGACACTACCAATTCTTCTCCTTGTAAGGTCTTAAGACGAGTTGATTTAATACCGATTTTTTGGACCGTACCGGAATCATTACCAATCACTACAAAATCACCAATTCGAAACGGTTTGTCAGCGTAAAGAGAAAAAGAAGCGAATAAGTCCGAAAGAATTCCTTGTAAAGCAAAGGCCACAGCGATACCGCCAATACCGAGTCCAGCAATCAAAGACGTGACTTCAATACCAAGATTAGATAGAACAAATAAAATCCCTAACGCCCATAATACAATTCTGGCTAGTAAAGCCACCATGTTAGAGGCAGTAGCTGAGTTAGGATCAATTTCACCGTCACCATCTTCATCTTTTTCCAGCCACCGACGAGTACCATAATCAACAAAACAAACGGCAATTTCCACAATCTGCCAGACAACCGCAAATAAAAATACCGCCAGTAACAGATTGGCCACCAATTGAGGTAGAGTGAAAAACTGTAAAGCTAAGAAAAGAGCGATAATGTTATAAACCCACGGTCTTACCCCCTTAATAGCGTCGATTACCACATCATCGATATCGGTCGTGGTCAGACGAGATAGTCTTTTTAGATTAGCTAAGACGATGATTCGCAACAACCAAAAAGAGAAGCTGAGAGCCAGAAAAACGCTGAGCGAGAGTATAAATATACGTAAATCTAGCACGCCAAACAAGGGTAATTCGTAAGCCATTTCTGGTAGTAAAGCGGTGATAGCGTTTGCAGATAAATATTCCATGTCAAAAAAATTAATATTATATAACTCATCCCTGATGGTACCAAAGATGGGTCTGAGCGCAACCCGAATACAATAGGAAAAGGGCGAGCTATCGCTCGCCCTTTCTTCCGGCGACCTAATTGGTCAAAAGTTGATCAGCCTACACCTTAGATCGTTTTCATCTTTTGATCTTGGCTAAAAGATAATCAAGAAGCTTTAGCAATTCTTCCTGGTTTCGATAAGCCTTGTCTGTGTCTGTAGCGACAAGGTAAGCTACCTCATCGCTAAGGCCACAGGCAGTCAAGATATAGAAAGCCTGCTTGGTCCAGTAATCGCAACTCTCGATGAGAGTTGCGTAGACAGCTCCACCCCTTTGATTCGTATCCAACATTGATCTTTCCCTCTTCCCTCGATTTTTAAGAACTATTTCTCCGCCAAACGGGCGGTCCGTTCGATTGCTACTTTGCAAACCGAGTAAATGACTAAAAAATATTTTGGTAATTTACTCGACCGGCAAAAGAAAACGGACCGAGTTTCCTTCAGGAAACTCGGTCCGTTTTCAGCTAGTACATCATGTACTGAAAACCCCCTGAGTTTCCTCAGTGGTAAACCAAAAGTAGAAATATGATGTAATCATCCCTTGCATAATAGACCAATTATACAGACTCAACCAACTCTGTCGAGCCTTCTTTATGACTAGCTATCAATTTACTAAAGTTACGTAAGATTTTAGTAGCGTCTGGACTAGGTTTAAAAACCTCTTCCGCCAAAGTGCCTTCTGGCAGATAATCAGGATTATTTTTCATTCTTGAAACCATGTCTTCGTAATTTAGTTCTGGGTGAAATTGAGTGGTGTATATATTGTTCTTGTATTTAAGGGCAGACACTCGACACTTTTCCCCACCATTCATCAAAAGAACGGCTCCGTCTGGAACTCTATCCAAAACATCCTTATGACCATACTGCGCAAAAAAGGTATCAGGTAAATCACTAAAGATAAAGAAATCATTTTTATCAATCATCAGTTTAACCTCATGCGACCGAGTCTTCTTCTGTGTCTCATCGTAACGTACCTGAGCACCCGCAAAGGCTCCCAGCAATTGATGTCCGTAACAAATACCCAGCGTGGGAATATCGTTATCAAATAAATATTGAAATAGTGGTCTCAACATCCCCAATAACTCATACGACATCTGACGAGATTCGTCTTTTTCATCACGATTTCCGTCAAAATCAAAGTCTCCAGAACCGCCCAAAATAACTCCGTCGTATTCCTGCATAACTACTTCGGGGTAATTCCAATCGATTTGTTTGTCAAAACCATCGATAAAATCGATATCACAATAAACACCCGCCTCCCTAACCATACAGACCCGCTCCTGTTCTTTAGAGACAGGGTTTTTTCTAAACTGAATGCCAAGGATTTTGGTTGTCATAATAATAAATGATTAACGCTTAATTATAATATAAAAAGAAAGAACTAAAATGATAAATGATGGTGGGGCGAGGGCGATGTCTTAACCGCCCTTCACCCATTTGGCCACCTGAGACTCGATACGACTCATAAAGAGCTTTTCCGCAATAACACAGCTAGAGTGTTGTAAATCAAGAGCAAACTCTTTACCGAATAATCTGCGGACGATGTCAACCAACTCCCTTTTGTCGTTTAGGGCCTTGTACCGCTTTTTGAATTTGGTCAATATCTCATCGGCCGTCATACCCTCCGGTCCACCCTCCACACCGAAGGCTTCACAGAGCTCCTCCAAACTAACAATCATTTTATCCTCCCAAAGATCACCGGCACTTTGCCGTCCAGACTCGTCATGAGCTGGGTAAATGAGACAATTATCATTACTTCATTTACCCACGCTCATCACATAAATGCAAAACGACCTCATTTTATGAGGTCGTTTTGCATTATTTACATTCAAATTACACCGCAAACGACCGATTACGCTTAATAATGCAAATTATAATCGAAATAAATCGCAGATGACTTATTTTTAGATATCGGTCATTAAACATCTCTAACAATATAAAGGTCTTACTGAATCCTGTCAAATGAAACAACACCCTGCGGGTGTTGTTTCATTTGACAGGATTCAGTCTGATATTTACAGCTTTAAAGACTCTAAACACCATCCGTGGTGGTCGATACTATTTCATCAGTAGCGGTAGCGGTACTGGAAGAAGAGTTTACAATTGAAATATTAGTTAGATCAACCGGACTCTTATCAGTTAAGACCATTAGGTCCTCGGCCAAACTTAACGCATCATTAGTCGCTTGTTCAGCTTCAGTCAAAGCTTCTTTTTCCAAAGCTAAATTGGCTTTTTCAACTAACTCACTGACTGTTGCTTTGCCGGTTGTTACCTTATCCACCAATTCCGCTTCTAGCTTTTTGGAATTAACCACCTTCATCAAACTAGACACCTTATTAAGATTTTCCTTAACAGCAATCTGTCTCTCTTCAGTTGTCAGAGTAATTGGTACTAACTCATCGACAGAAAAAGAATTACGGATTTCAATATCAGTCATAAAATTGATTAGTTTTCTGGTGTCAGTCAGAGCTATCCTTAATAGACTCAAAATCTCCTGATTTGTCTTTAGATAAAGACCGTTATCGCTCCCAACCTCTACCTCAGTCTCAATATCATTGTCTTGAGAAACCAAATCACCATCCGAGGTACTAGCCTCATTAATAACAGAAATTTCAGGAGACATTTCCGCTAAAGAAATGTTTAACTTCTGAGCTTCTTCTACTTTTCGTCTTATATCATCCAACCTTCTGTCGATATTTTGTTTTTCTTCAGCCGAAGTGTCTTTTGAGATTGAAGCAAACAATTCCTCTGCGTAGGTGGTTTCCTTTTCAATTACCGCAAACAGCCGAGCCGGAGTCACCGGGGTATCTTTGTGCACGTTCTCAGCGGCCACAAAAGCTGTTCTGACCGCCATGGCTAAGGTGCCATTATTTTCTTTAACCATCCCTTCACCCGAATCATCTACCGATGTTTCCGTTTCATTCTGGATATTAAATAAGTCATTCTGAGCCTCTAAGACGGAAACCAGTGAAATTTCGGCTAAAGCAGCTTCCTCAGTATCGGTGGCTTTTAGAGCTAGAATTGTTTGTTGAGCTGAGTCTGAATGCTTCTTAACAGCCTCGGCCACATCTTGCTCCACTTCTTCGGTTAGTTTTCCAGCTTGAGCGAGCAAACGAGCTTCGGCCAAACGACGTTCCAGTCGAGTCGCTTCCCACTCTACTTTTGCGTACGGAGAAAAGGCCAGAGAAGAACGTACTTCTTCGTTTACCTGTACTTTCATTGGATACAAAATATCGCCTGGTAGTGATCTTTCAGCCAAAGTTGGCAGACCAACCACGATAAACAACACCCCTAAAATGGCAAAGCTCTGGAACCAGCGAGCGTTTAGCTTAAAAACTACAAACGCTTCTGAGGTGATAGACTTACTGTTTTTCGAAACAGACTGTTTCTGGTCCGCTTTCTTAGTATTTAAATTAGTCGGTAATGGATGATACTCCATATAAGCAACAACTCGCTCCCGTAGCAGACGCTTCTCACTAGACCGCAGATAAATGCCGTCGGTCTTTTTATGTAGTTGTTGAGTAAATTTCTTCATAATTTTATTAACTAGCTTTTTTAGCTAGACGCTTCCTTTCCATCGCTTCCTCTTGCTTAGTTATCAGGGTTTTTAAGAGTTTTAAACCTCTAAATAACCTAACTGATATAACATTCTCTGATTCTTCAATCAATTCTGATATCTCCTTTGGTCCAAGTTCATCAACAAATCTGAGAACTAACACCTCACGATACGTATCGGGAATTTCAACCAGTAAATCAAACGCCTTACGACCATCGAGAGTCGCCACCAACGATTTGACCGTATCCTCCGATAATTCATTAAACGAACCCTCGTCCACCCCCTCCGACTCCATTAGAGCATCCAACGAAGCTTCCTTGGCCTTACGATATTCATCAATGATTAGGTTATTAAGAACCTTATACAAAAATGGACGATACGACTTTATTTCGTGACCATTTCGGACATAAGTCCAAACCTTGGCGAAAGTGTCATGAACCACATCAATCGCCCGTTCTCTATCACTTATGCGCAAAAAGGCGTGACGAAACAAGGCGTCACTATATTCCTCGAAAGCTTTCAAAAAACGCTCTTCGTGGTCCTTTTGTGAATTTTCTTGGTTATCAAGAGCCATGCAAGAACCATTATACGTGAAGACGTGCAAAACAGCACAATCTTTCAAGAGATCACTGGGATAAAGCCAGAAAAGCAGACCACTTTCTGATCGATGTCAATATCACATATTATAAATGAGAGTATTTAAGATTGACCAGTCTACAAAAAATAACCGATAGACCACCTACATACTTTTGATAAGGCTGATTATTTCCGGAAACTCCTCTATCAAAAAGTGATTTTTATCCTCAAAGGAGAGCAGGGTTGCCGGAGGCAACCCTGCCTTAAACCTCAAGGCATGATCATAAGGTACTACAAAGTCATCCTTGGAGTGCAAAATATATATTTTTTCTACTTTTTCGGCTATATCACCTACTTTTTCCGTAGCAAAAGCAAAATCACCACCATCTTCACCACCAAAATCATCTGCCTCAAATGGTGCTGCCACTAAGATTAAAGCCTTAGCAATAAACGGTAATTCGTTTTCGATTAGATATTTAGTCAAAAAATACCCTCCTTGTGACCAACCAAGTAATACCACCCCATCTTTTAAGTATTCAAAATGCCTTTCAAACCAAATTTTCCACTCCTTATATTTGGCATTATTTGAGTTTGGCATTGATGGCATGAATACCTCGTAGTCTTCTCCCAAACTTTCAGGCAGTGAATTAGACCATTTTTTCATTTGTATTGAACTCGGCAAATTACGAATCTCAGCTGTTTTTAAATATTCAATATAATCGCTATAATTAGAGTAAGCTTTACCGCCGTGAATATAAAAAACCTGTTGTTTATCACCCATACTCTACAACCACTTATTTTTCTTAAATAACATAACAATTCCACTTACCGCAACCATAATAAAAAGTAGGACAAAAACAAAGCCATATTTACTCTCTCCAAACGGTAAAGGCACATTCATGCCATATAAAGAAGCTATAATAGTTGGTACAGTGAGAATAATCGTCAAGACCGTCAGGGTTTTTATCGTAGTGTTTAGATTATTGGTCAAAATAACTTCGGAGGCATTACGGACGTTTTGGATGGTTTTTAGAACCGAACGAGCTGAATCCACTAACTGGCTATTATCCACCACCAAGTCCTCCATCAACTCAACATCGTCGTTATAAAGTTGCATGTAATTACCTTTAGTTAACTGCTGAATCCAAGTGTTAGTAGGCACGACAGCCGCCACCATATCATTTAGTTTGTGTTCATAATTCACAAAACGCACTATCTCCGTGTTACCGATCCGTCTCAACTTGGCCCGATCCCGATGTACCGCTCTTCGCAGTCTCACTAATTCTTTTTCATAAGAAGTAGTGACAGCCGTCATAAGCTGAATAAACAGCTTGGCTTTTTGAGTAGTGTGTACCGCCTCTTTGCCGTCAAAAAGCTTATTAAATTGTGGTATGTCACGTAGGGTTAGTGTCAAAACAAACGACTCCCCCATCACAATCATCAACGGAGCTGAATCGGTGTCTTCTTTGGTCTCTTCATAAGGATAGCGTGTAAAGAAATAAGTACCGCCAGTTTCTCTTTCTAATCTCGGTACCTCAAAAAAGTCTTGGGCATCCTCAAGAATATCTTCATCCAAACCAAATTGAGTCGTAAGAATTTTTATATCATCTTCGGTTGGTTCTTCAACATGAACCCAGACCCCGTTTCTAGGCTCATTAATTATCTTAAGTTCACTGTCTTTTAGGGTGCGGTAGTAGTACGTAATCATAATTCTATATCTTATCAGAAAAATACTTTTTTATAGCCCTTTGGTATTCAACGAAAAAATTAAGCTTATCACACTCCGTTGCTGTCACCCATCTAGCCTCCGCTACTTCTTTAGCCTCCAAATTAAGACTGGCATTTGGATTTTTCATTCTACAGACGTAAACAATTAGCAAAGCTTTAGCCTGATCTGAATGTTGCCAAAACTGCTCTAAGGACAAAACCTCCCCAACCTCGACTTCAACACCCAACTCTTCTTTGATCTCTCTAGCTAGGGCTGACTTTGGCTCCTCATCTTCATTTATACGACCACCCGGAATCTCCCAAACTTCTTCCGATTCTCTAGGGTCTCTTACGATTAGTATCTCCCCTTTACCATTATCAATAATAGCTTTTTGAGCCACCTTACCACAAAAATGGACTTCCTTAGACTGCATAATACGGCCATTATATCACCACCATTAGTACAACGATATAATAAAAACCTTTCTAAGAAAGAAGATCTTATTGTATTTGTCTTATTTTTTGTCGGGGAGCCGGGAATCTTTCGCAACACGAACAGTATCCCAATTGGCTATTTTGATTCACTTCGTTCTCAAAATAGCTCAATCGGGCTTCGATTCCCTAGCGAAAATTATAATACCCACAGGAAATCCTGTGGGTATTATAATTTGTCGGGGAGCCGGGAATCGAACCCGGACCACACGGTCCCAAACCGCGTACACTACCACTATGCTACACCCCGAAATAGTCTCCTAGACTGCTCTAGTTGAGTGAAATACTTATTCAAACAGTCTCTAAACAAATTTGCACAACATGACCGAGTGAAGAGAGGGCGGAAGCTTGCTTACAACCCAAACTAAACATCATTTCATGGGCAAAATAATATCACCAATAGTGTAAAAAGCCAATGGTTATTTAGTAACTTCACTAATGATCTCATCAACACTACTGCGCCACTGAATTATTGGATGAAAGTGAAACATTGCCTTCCCTTTAACATCATCGTTTCCTATAGCAAATATCTTGAGTTTTTTATTAAGCATTTCCATTATCAAAGCTGCTCCAAATTCTGTAAATACACCTGTCCCGTCTTCATGAGCAAAAAGAATAAAAACGTCTGCTTCTGCTATCCCCTTTAATTGTTGAATAGAATACTCACCCGCCTTTTCTGAATTCTCACTATAAGGTTTTATCATCGGAAAATCCGTCCAACGTAACGTAACTTCGTTGCCTGAAGCCTCAATTTTGTCAAAAGCTTCAATTACTCTATTGTAATTAGACGATCGTCCTGTAACAAAAAATTTCATTATCACCAATGTATCACACAATAAATTTAATAAAAGATTACTTCAGAAATATAGAGTAGTACAAAACCCCTACAGCAAAATATTTGCCCTAAGGGTTTTGTTGGTTGCGTTAGACTAAAACAAGGTGTTTCGTTAACAAATCTAACAAAAAGGGTCCGTTACACATGAAACAGTGCCAAGATCACTCAAATATCACATTATCTAGAAAATTAATAGTGGCATATGTTTCACGTGGAACAATACGCACGGCCGCTACATCAATCTGAAAGTCTCCGGTGTAGCGATACTCAGCCAACCAAGCCTCGATTGCCTTAGAAATTTGAAACTGCTTCTTTTTATGTACCTGTTCTTCAGGTCGCCAGGTTTCATGTGTAACAGCATATTCCAAAGCCTGCCTAGTTTCATATGAAACCGTTTTGACCTCAATAAAATGTACCGTTAAATCCTTTTGAGCCACCACATCAATTTCACCATATTTCTTTAGATATTTTAAATTAAGAATTGTATAGCCCTTATTTTCCAACCAATTGGCAGTAATCAATTCACCTAAATCACCGGTTTTCTTATTATCAACCTTACTAACCATAGACTAATCATAGCACCAATCTGTCGCCAAGCTCTATAATACTTTAATAAAGTGCTTAATTATTACCATTGGTTACACATGGAACATATCTTAATTAACTAAATTAAGCTCAAACGCTTAAATATTAAGCATTAAACTATTTGTCGCGATAAAGAAGCTGGGATATAAACCTATCACCTTCAATCCGTTTCATATGAAACAAACTGGTCATATGTTTCACGTGAAACGTATTATTAGATTTTTTGGATAAAAATAGCGATTTTAATAGAAAATGGCTAAAAACATAGTTTGTTTATTCTTTAAAGGACAAATGGCTTCTGTCCTTTATCCACCTATCCACTCGGTTATCCACTTTTGTCCCCAAATTATGGTTTCTATGGGACACTGGGGATAAGATGATTATTTGCCGAGTTATTAAGAGTGGTATCTATATTTTGTTAGACGACTGCTATAATTAAAGTAATCTAGTATGGAGGCCTTTGGTTCATTAAATATACCCCAATTAACTTTAGCGGAGGCGATGTGGCTTTCAGTGCCACACTTAATATCAGCAACGGTAGTGGCTGTTTTGTTTGTTATCTTCTACTACATTACGTCTCGTATATTAATAACGGCTTTACATAAGACCAAACTGGAAAGCGCTCTTCAAAAAATATTGGTTAGATCAGTTTATCGTTGGTTAATAACCATATTTGCTGTAATTACGGTTTTAAGCCAACTCGGCATTGATGTCAGCGCCGCTTTAGCTGGTATTGGTATTGCTGGAGTAGCCGTCGGTTTTGCTGCTAAAGAATCTTTGGCTAATATTATGGCTGGAATTAACATATTTGTTGATAGATTATACAAGAATGGGGACTGGATTGAGGTGGTAGGGAAGTATGGTCAAGTAAAGGACATAACCTTACGTACTACCAAAATTCGCACTCTCGATAATATTTTTATAAATTTACCGAACTCACAAATCACTAGTAATCCTGTTACAAATTACTCAGAAGAGGGAATGGTGCGTATAACGAGTCAGGTTTCCATCTCATATTTGCAACCCATTGAACAAGCTAGGGAGGTGATTATTGACGCTATTTCTGAATTAGAGGGAGTATTAGAAGACCCAGCCCCTCAGGTGGTGGTAGACAAACTTGATGAGTCCAGCGTTAATTTATTAGTGAGGATCTGGGTCAAAGAAGCTGGCACCGAACCAAAACATCGCTTTACCCTTAATGAATCGATTAAAAATGCCCTTGATGGAGCCAATATTCCAATTCCGTTCCCACAACGTGACGTACACCTTTACACATACAACCCTAAATCTTAATGATATAATGTTTCATGTGTAACCAAGGATTCAATCCATACTAAATTATGGCTTCATTGGAAAGAAACAACCTACCTCTAATACAAGAAAACCCTTATCTAAAGGCAGAAGAAAGGCCTGAGGGGACAAAATATAATCTATCATCTATTGAGGCACAAATTGCTTTGGCCCGAATGTGGTTTAAATTACACCCCGAATTATACCCCGAACCAAGTGATCAAACTGGTATTGTTTCTGTAACGGAAATCCTTAAAAAATGGACAACCGTTACCACGGCCAGCGCCACCTACCGAGAATACGTTGAGCTTGCTAGTCATAGAGAAGAATTTGTGGATATATCTGACGATGACGCACTAGCCGAAACATTGCGTCAAATGGGTCTAATTAAAACTATTCATTAAAGAATAATGTCTATGAAGAAAATCAAAAATGTCCTAGCGTTACTTGCTGATGTTGCTAACGGTTTACTAGCTACAATCTTAGCTGGGCTGATAGTAGGAATTGAACCCTCTTGGCATTTTATAGTGGGAATTATCTTTGCCATGTCCCCAGACCTCGATGCCCTACCAGAGCTATTAAAAAGAGGTCGGGTAGCCGCCTCAGCCGGACACAACCACGACCACAGAGAAGCCCTCCATTATCCGGTAATATTTATTTTGGCAGGTATTATTTTTATCTACCTAGCACCGTTTTGGGGCTGGTTGTTTTTGATAGCTGTTTTACTACATTTCTTCAATGATTTTTATGGCACCGGATGGGGAATACCGCTACTGTGGCCAATTACCAAGAGACGTTACAAACTACTTGGCAGACGAGCGAATTTACTAAAATCAATATTGATAGAAAGAGGTCTTTGGGAGAATTTACCTGATAGTGAGAAGAGGCTTCGAATTATAGTCTCTTGGTCGGAAGCAGAGTTGTCAGATTATATTAACCGTTTTGGTATAGAAGATTGGATTGAAAAATATTACCTACGCCTTAACTGGGTTTCAATAACCGAGTATATAGCCTTTAGCATAGCTATATTTTTAGTGTTCATAAATTTTAAATAAAATTTATGATAAAAAACCAATCAACCCTCAGTATGATATAACATTATATCATACTGATATTTTGTAATAGTGGTTATATTTAAGCAAAAAAATTTTGATTACACACACGTAATCAAACCCGCCAAAACACTTGTTTTGGCGGGTTTGATTGATTGGGTGCGGCCAGGGAGAATCGAATCTTACAGATTCTGTACACCTTTTGGATACTTTTTCGCTGTAAAGCTCAAAAGTATCACAAAAGCTTTTCGATTCTGCGCAACGCTTTGTATGCACAAAGCTACGCCCCTGGCCACAGTCAAAAAAAGACCCTTGGAGGTCTTTTTTCTTTGTGCGGCCAGGGAGAATCGAACTCCCGACTAATCCTTGGCAAGGACTCATTATACCACTTAACCATGGCCGCATTTATATTTAATTGTACCTACAACTCTTTTAAAGCTAACTCCACCCAAGTGATCAACCTCAACCTTAAAACAGTGCCTCCGATTATAGTATTTCCAACTCCATAAAGCAATGTTTGTTTTTTACTTCGCCCAGAAACAACCTGATTTTTATACCACTGAGCAGATTTTAGTTTTAAGCCTTTAGACCAATAATTAACACAGCTTTTCTCAACTAAATCAGGGTAGAGCAGGAGCCAAAACTTGATCTGGTCTTTTTCTACTCCTAAATAAGTCTTACTAAACTTAATAAATATCCGATGAATATCTAACTCTGAGTTAGTGACCCTAATCAATCTTTCATCTTTACTGGCCCCAACGCTACGGTAGAGCATTAGGCCAGCGATAAATAGCGGGTCTTTTTTGTAGAGCTTAAATTGGGTTTTAGCATCTTTTATGGTTTGTGCATACAACTTACTACGTTCTTTATAGCGAGCTGAATTAATCAACCTCAGTCGAGTAGCGCTATCTTTAGCTGAACGGGCGATATTTTCTGTTTTTATCTTCTTTGAAAAGGATTTTTTACTAAGCCAAGCACTCACTGTACCTTTTGAAACTCCCACTATTTTAGCTATCTCAGAATAAGAAAAACCCCGCTTGCGATAATACGTTGCCATTTCTAGCTTTTTTTCATCTCGAACCATATAATGTATATATTATATAGTATTACAGCTGTTCATTTTAGTGTTATAAACAAATATATTAATGATAAAATAAGAAACTATCTAAGACAGGGAACTGATTTTAGCTTAGGCAACTAAAAATTTTCCACAAGCTTAGACCAAGCTAAAATCAATCAATGCTACACTGTAGCTATGCAAGATGCCTATTTTGGAAATAAAAAGGTTAACCTGGCCCAGAGACGCTATCTTGGTTCTAAAACCAAACTTCTATCTTTTATAGACAAAATAATAAGAGATGAAAACATAAAATTTGATTCATTTGCTGATATTTTTGCCGGTACCGGTACCGTGGCCAATCACTTTTATGATCAATCTAAAATTATCGTAAACGATATTTTGGACTCAAATTCTTATGTATACACCGCTTTTTTTGGTAAAGACAAAATACAAGAAAAAAAATTAAGAGAAAAACTAAAGTATTATAACAATATAATAGCCCAAAAATACCCAGAAAATTACTTCTCTAAAAACTTCTCTAACACTTATTTTGACGCTGAAAACGCTAAGAAAATAGGCTTTATTAGGGACGATATTGAAGGATTATTTAAAAAAAAGGTAATCACTTACCGAGAGAAAGCCTATCTAATAACATCGTTAATTTACGCCTTAGATAAAATCGCTAACACTGTTGGTCATTATGACGCCTATAGAAAAATAGACATTCCCGAAAAGAAGCTTTTTCTATTGCCTCTAGAACTAAAAAAATCTACTCGTCTAACTGAAATATACAAAGAAGACGCTAATGAATTGGTAAAAAAAATAGAAGCCGACATTGTTTATATTGATCCACCGTATAATTCGAGACAGTATTCCGATGCTTATCATTTACTAGAAAATATTGCTACCTGGAAAAAAGGGGCGGTTTTTGGAGTTGCTAAAAAAATGGACCGTTCGCACATCAAAAGTAAATACAACATGAAATCGGCCGGGGTTGCTTTTGGTGATTTGATAGATAACATCAAAGCTAAATACATTCTTGTTTCTTATAACGATATGGGTACAGCTGGAAATGTGAGATCACAGTCGAGAATTAGTGACCATGAAATACTATCAGCCTTAAAAAGACGAGGAGAGACAAAGGTTTTTGAAACTAACTTTAGACAATTTACCACCGGTAAATCCAATAAAGATGATCTGAAGGAACGTATATTTTTGTGCAAAGTAAATGTCTCTTCAAATTCAAGCCGGAAAATAATGGCTTCAAGAAACAACCCTGTCCAAAGTGGTTTTGTTAAATCGCCGTTAAATTACACCGGTGGTAAACACAAACTTCTACCGCAAATCACAAAATTCTTTCCCGATGACATTAAGACTTTTTATGATGTGTTTTCCGGTGGTGCAAACGTTGGTATTAATGCCACAGCCCAAAATATAGTCTGTGTCGAAAAAAATCATAACGTTGTTAACTTGTTAAAATTGATTCAAAACAACAATTTTGAAGATCTGAACCAGAAAATAATTAATATCATTCAGCGTTTTAACTTAAGTCAGAGCTATATCAAAGGTTACGACCACTATAAAGCTGATAGCTCAGTAGGTTTAGGAAAATACAATAAAAAAGCTTTTCTAAAACTCCGTAATGAGTTTAATCAAGACAAAACTCAGATTGATTTACTGTTAGTGCTGGTTTTATACGCCTTTAATAACCAAATAAGATTTAATTCGAGCGGTGATTTTAATCTGCCAGTCGGTAAACGAGACTACAATGGCAGTTCTAGAAAAAACGTAGCGGCTTTTAACCAAATATCAAATGAAAAGACAATAACCTTTAAAAATGGAGATTTTCGTGATATTGAAACTATTAAGTTGGATAAAGATGATTTTGTATACCTAGATCCACCTTATCTATTGGGTCTAGCTAGCTATAATGAAATGGGGGGCTGGACTGAAAAGGATGAGAAGGATCTTTATTCACTTTTGACTAGACTGGACGAGAAAAAGGTAAGATTTGCTCTATCAAACGTCTTAGAACATAAAGGCGATGTTAACAAAATAATAAAGAAATGGGCCAAAGAACATAATTACCAAGTCCATAAATTGGATTATCATTACAAAAATTCCAACTATCACTCCAGCGCTAAAAATAACAAGACCGTAGAGGTACTTATTACTAATTATTAGCTTTTATGCCATAATCAGACCATGCTAAAAGCTTGGTCTATCACAACAACGGTCAGAAACCCAGAACGTCTCCGTGATTTTTTGGTGGTGACTAAATTACTTGAAAATAAGCCTTGGGATAAGGCTAATCAAGCCAATTATCAGAAACTTTTGATAAAAAACAGACTTTATGGCTTTGGCAACACGCAATTTTATAATGGATTAACTCCGGACATCATCAATAATATAAATGACACCGACTTAGAAATTAATGACGAAACGATTGATAGGATTCTCAGATTAAAAAATTACACCGACTTTTCGATGCGGGGTCGCCAATCGTTAAACCCGCTCACTAAGTTTGGCTTTGTGATTATTGATAACGGAATTTTAAAGATAACCGAGCTGGGTAAAAAACTGATCAAAGATGACCAAAACACCGGTGAAGTGTTCTTAAAATCATTTATTAAATGGCAAATACCTAATCCAGCTAGTAATGAATTTACTAACGATGGTAATTACGGGACTGTGCCTTTTGTGGCTACTTTAAAGCTAATCAGCACCGTCAATAGATTGGAGATGGAACAAGGACAGAAGGCGAAGGGGATTAGCAAGGGGGAATTTTCACTCTTTGTACCATCTTTGGTTAAATATACTGATATTGAGTCCTACGCAAGAAAAATAATCGAATTACGCAACCTACAAAATGGCAAGACGAAATCCGAACGCAAAAAAATACGTGATAAATATCGTAAACAATTCATTACTAATTTCTTAGGAACTGGTAATCAAGCAAAAATTAATAAACTCATTACAAACCTGCAAGATTACGGTGATAATGCGATTAGATACTTTCGTCTAACCAGTTTTGTTCGTATTCGAGGTAATGGCTTCTACATTGACCTAGAACCTAATCGACACACTGAGATTGAAGCTTTATTTGAAAGTGAATTCTATAAACCCAAACAATTTGTAGATAAAAAAGCTTATTTAACCTATCTATCTGATGATAATCAACCTATTTTACCTTGGCATACTAAAGATAAATTGTCGGAAATTGCCAATACTCTCTATCAAAATGTAATCGAATTGCAAAGCGAACTTGGTTTAACAGTTGATGAACAGCCGGCTATATCCGCCATGACTGAAGATGATCTAGCGTTACATATCAGTAATTTACGCTTGATACGTAAAGATTTACAAGAAAAAAATAATCGTCTCAAATCACAACCAATTTCATCAATTACTGATTACATCGAGCAACTAGAAAAAATATTTGAACTAGAAAATCGAGCCTTAATGCTTGAATACCTAACAACAATGGGACTGTACGCCCTAAACGACGCAAAAGAAATCAAACCAAATTACCCAGTCGGTGACGACAATCAACCAACTTCAACCGCACCAGGTGGCTTGGCTGACATTGAATGTTTCTACAATAGCTTTAATATGATCTGTGAGGTCACAATGTTAAACGGCCGTGACCAATGGTTTAATGAGGGACAACCCGTCATGCGACACTTACGTGATTTTGAAAACAAGCACGATAATGCCCGTTGTGTCTTCTTAGCCCCTACAATTCACACTGACAGTGCTGAGACTTTTTATATTGCGAATACCGTTGGTTATAAAGGCCAAAAGCAAAAAATCGCCCCTCTCACCATCAAGCAATTTATTGAATTATTAAAAACACTCAAACAACTGCGAGAAGAGAACAAGCAGTTTAACCACAATAACCTAAAGATCTTAATAGATAAAATTGTTGATAGTATTGGTGAAGTTAATAATTCTGACGACTGGATCGCCAACATACAAAATATTGTAAAAGCTTGGTCAAAAAATTTGGTGTCCTAAAAAAATAAAACGATCTCTAAATTAAGAAACAATCCTTAAGAGTCACCCTCTATCATTTCACCAACAATAAAAATTGCCCCTTGGGGACCGACTACAGCCGAGTGTGGGGTATTTGGTGGGACATCAAACCGGATCGGGGCCACTAGTTCTTTCTTAACCCCTGAAAAATCAAAAGTTACCGAACCGTCTGTTAAAAATATAGTGACCTTATCTTGGTGACTATGCAAAGGATATTCGGTACCTGATACATCCTGCCACTCGTAAATATTAATAAAACCTTCTTTTTCAAGGGTTTTTATATATCTTTCTGATAATTCCATTAATATTATTATACATTGTTAAATAACACTCGGTACAGTTTCGATACACCTTGTCTAGTCCTATCAAAACAGCCTCCCAGACTTTTTCGCAGGCGCACAATATTAAATCCCCCTTTTAAAAGGGGGATTTAATATTGTGCGCCTGCCAGGACTCGAACCCAGAATAACTGATCCGAAGTCAGTTGTGATATCCATTTCACTACAGGCGCAACGCTAAAATAATACGTGTTATAGTAAGAAAAAGCAACATTTTCTGATACAATTGAGGTATCCATGATTAAAAAGAGTGACATACCTTTAGAGGTAAGAAAGATAGCTGAAACCTTAGAAAACGCTGGTTTTGAAGCCTATTTAGTCGGTGGCTGTGTAAGAGATTTACTTATCAAAAAAACTCCTAAGGACTGGGATATCACCACCAATGCTCACCCTAATCAGATACTAGAACTGTTTCCTGACAGCTTTTGTAATAATGATTACGGTACAGTAGGGGTAAAAAATGAAGAAACAACCGACGAAACCCTTAAAGTAGTGGAGGTAACACCATACCGGCTTGAGACTGGATATTCTGATTCAAGACGACCCGATAAAGTCGAGTTTGGTGTGAGTTTAGTGGAAGATTTGGCTAGGCGGGACTTCACCGTTAACGCTATTGCCTACAAGCTATCAGATGAAACATTAGTGGATGAATTCAACGGCATAAAGGACATTTCAGAGAAGACATTAAAGACAGTTGGGGTGCCGGACCAAAGATTTGGTGAAGACGCTCTCCGAATGATGCGAGCCGTACGTCTAGCCAGTGAATTGGGCTTTGTAATTGAGTTAGAGACGATGACCGCCATCGTCCGAAATAGTCAACGAATTCAACATATTTCAGTTGAAAGAGTAGCTAGTGAATTCATCAGAATTATCAATTCCACCTCTCCGATGCAAGGCCTGATTTTCCTTGAAAAATTAGAACTACTTGATTATATTTTACCAGAAATCAAAAATTCAATTGGTTGCGAACAGGGTGGTATCCATAAATATGATGTATATGAACACTTACTAAGAACTATGCAAGCCGCTGCTGATAAAAATTTCTCTACCGAGCTACGGCTAGCCGCTCTACTCCATGACATTGGCAAACCAGCCACCAGACGAACCGGAGGAAAAAACAAGCATTACACATTTTATGGCCATGAAGTGGTGGGAGCCAGAATGACTAAGAAAATACTGTCTAGATTACGTCTACCGAGTGAATTGAGTGAAAATGTGGAGAATTTAGTACGGTGGCATATGTTTTTTTCAGATCCTGACGAAATAACCTTAGCTGCCGTTCGCCGTACCATAGTTAGAATCGGTAAGGAACATATTGAAGACTTACTGAACCTAAGAGTATGTGACCGTATTGGTACCGGTCGGCCCAACGAGCAACCGTTTCGATTCCGTAAATATAAAGCTATGGTTGACGAAGCGCTACGTGACCCCATATCCGTTAAGATGCTAAAGATAAATGGGGATAAAATTATGGATATTACTGGGGAAAAACCGGGTAAAAAGCTTGGATATGTCCTACACACCCTGTTGGAAGAGGTGTTGATAGACCCTAGCAAAAACACTGAAGAATATCTGGAAAACCGAGCTAAAGCCTTGTATTTACTGAACGAAACAGAGCTTAAAAACCTAGCTGAAGCTGGCAAGAAAAAACAGTTAGAAGAAGAAACGGCTGCTCTCCAAAAAATTGCTAAGGAACATAAGGTTTTATAGTCAAATCTAAGCGTTTGATGCAGAAATCCCCCTATTTAAGGGGGATTTCTGGTGGTAGATTTTGGTTTTTTAATAAAAAATGGTTGAAATAATGAGCCAATAGGCCATATTTCATACAAATAGCAGACATAGTTCGCAATAGTCGCTATGTTCATTTGCTCACTTATAAATAAAGGCCTGAGGAATCGGGAGCTAATCAGAGGTGGTGAAAGGTGATTTGCTGCCGGTTCCTCAGGCCTTTTTCGTTTGAGCCTATGTGAAGCTTTGCTTCTGCTGGTTATCTCGTTGAGATTTCCAAAATTTTATGGCTCTTTTTTGCAAAGCTATTATATATTCGTATTAGATTTACATGAATATAATTTTAGTTGCTTTTAATGAACTGAGTCGGACTTCGAACCAATTTCTCCACGGGTTCGTTATCCGATCGCAGTTCATTTGGCAACTCGCTTTACTAAGGTGGGATGTTATGAACTTAGAGTTGGAGGTATTAACTCATTAATTGTTGATGTACTCTTTAAGGGAAATATCCGAAGCTCTCCTTAGAAACAATTTGCTTCCGTTGAGAACTCCGGATACCTCTGCTCGCCCTCTCTGGGCCTACCAATATATTATGTCCTTTATAAAAAAGTGTAAAGGACATTCTTGGGGATAACTGTGTATAACAAAATTTTTATGTCCTTTATAAAATTTTTAAAATCATAGTAGCTAATATACGTTGTTATTTATAGCTATAATAAGTGGTGCCTGAAAGGCAATTGACATAATTATGATTCGTGTGATTATTTTTACACTTAATCTAAGGCTATATCGATTGATACTGGACAGTGATCGCTACCCATTTGGTCTGGATGGATTCGAGCATTTTTCAGTATAGACCGCAGTGCTTCAGAAACAAAAACATAGTCTATACGCCAACCAACATTTCGCTCTCTAGCTCCACCCCAGTGTGACCACCAAGTGTACTGACCGGACTCCTTGTTAAATACTCGCAGGGAATCAACGAACCCAGCCTGAATCATATGGTCAATACCAGTCCGCTCTTCTGTGGTAAAACCTTTTTTGCCCTGATTTTCTTTTGGTCGGGCCAAGTCTAATTCAGTGTGGGCCACATTTAAGTCACCACAAAAAATAACTGGTTTTTGCTCATTAAGCTCACACATATACTCCAAATAAGCTGGGTCCCACTGTTGCCTGATCGGAATACGACTTAAATCGTCTTTAGCGTTTGGCGTGTAAACGGTACTAAGATAAAAATTAGGGAATTCTAGGCTTAAAACTCTACCTTCTTTACTGGTATCTCCATAGTTATCCGCTAAGGCATATTTAGCAACAATGTGTTCTGGCAGTCCATACAAGACCTCTTCTGGTGCTATTTTGCTAAAAATAGCCGTTCCGGAATAGCCTTTTTTATCGGCCGAACACCAAAATTCTTCATAATCTGGTAAATCTAACTCAATTTGGCCGTACTGGGCCTTAGTTTCTTGAATACAGACAATATCAGGTTTATGTTTACCAATAAAATCTTGCCAGGCTCCCTTTCTTTCAACGGCTCTAATTCCGTTAACGTTCCATGAGTATATCTTCATAGGGCTATTATATGGGTTTTTGACCCTAAATACCAAAAAGTATCTATTCAGATACACAGCCGAAATAATTTTAACGACTGGTTCACGTTATACTACATATATGACTTCAATCTTAGTTCTTAACCACTATCTAGTGTGGCATTACTCAATTGCTCTGCGCTCATTATTTCAAATTTGGAAAAACCTCCTTTGGTTTACCGTTAATTTCTTTTCGATTGTACTTTTATTAAAATCTTTATTTTCTCCTTGGAAGAGAATGACCGAGTCAAAGGGACGTGGTTGGGACTTTGAAGCCATCGCTGGAGCCATTGTTATCAATATATTCTCACGGCTAGTTGGAGCCGTCATGCGCACAGCAGTGATACTGATAGGCCTAATGGTTTTAATAATTGAAATACTGTCTATAGGCTTTATCTATGCTTTTTGGCTTTTGGCACCCGGCTTGATTGTGATTTTATTTATCTGGGGAATTTTGATGTTATTTTAATTTAGACAATACATATATATGTTCACTTTAAAAAACTCTCTTCGCTATCATAAACCAGCGATTGCCTTAACCAAGATAATATCTAGAGACTGGCTTAATAGATTACGCCTAATTTTTGGAACAATTGCTGTGTTAGCTGGACTGCTTAGTGTCTTTCTTCTAGCTGTTGGACAAAATGACTATTTTGATTACGCTATTGGTTTAACCTTAATCGCTACTAGCTTATGGATTGAGCAATTATTGCTCTATAGTTTTCATAACTACTATTATTTTTTTGGATTAGAAAATGTCATTGGCATCAGTAGCAAACCAGAGAGTGGAATAACCTACGAAGTAGCCGAGGCGTTTGGTCAATACGAAAATGATGTTTTTAAGGGCTTTGCCTTGTCACCACTTGGTAGTCTGGTTTTAAGTCGAACCGGAATAACTAAACAAGCTATTTCTGAATATCTAAACAGTAGTGACAGAACTATCATCAATACTGAATCAATTCCGGTTGATAACGAAAAAGTTGTCACTCTGATCAACATTGGTATCTTTATACTGCAAAACGATCCAGCCTTTTCCAAACTACTTGGTCAATCTGGCGTACAAAAAGAACACTTTATTGGCGCCTTAAATTGGGTAATTAAAAATAACCACGCTCTCAAGAGAAGAGAGAAGTGGTGGAGCCGTGATATGTTGTCAAAAACACCTGGTATTGCTCGTACTTGGACATACGGTCATACCTATCATTTAGAGAGATACACTAAGAGTCTTTATTCCAGCGCTGTATTTGGAGGTCTGACCCGAAACTATGATTTTTCTGCCCCCTACATAAACAAATTAGAAGAAGCCTTAGCTAGGAATCAAGCTGCTAATGCCTTGATAATCGGACAACCAGGAGTTGGTAAAATGGATATCGTGATAGGTTTAGCAGACAAAATAAAACAAGGTAATGCTATCGCTTCGGTGATAGATCAAAATTTTGTCACCTTAGACACTGACGCTATTTTTGCCAATAGCGAAAATAAAGTCAGTTTTGAAAATATTTTCACAAAACTACTAAATGAATCACTCGGGGCTGGAAATATTATATTGGTGATAGAGAATATGAGTAATTTCATAAAACAAGCAGAATCAATTGGCTCATATGTACCGGAACTAATGGACGAATACTTGGCTCATCCTCACTTACATATTATTGCATTAGATACACCAAGCAATTTTCATAATACACTTGAAAGAAACAGTGGTTTTACCAGAAGATTTGAAGAAATCTTAATTGAAGAACCCGGACAAGAAGGTAGTATTTTCTTATTACAATCAATTGCTACTCAGTATGAACAAAATGGATTATTTACTTACCCAGCCATCGAAGCCATCGCAGTCGGGGCCGATCGATATCTGGTTGATGGTGTCATGCCGGATAAGGCTATCGCTCTTTTGACCGATGTGGCAATGCGAGCACCGGAGAATTATATTTACACCCCTGACTTAGTTTATAGTGTTATCGCTCAAAAAACCGGCATGCCGGTCGGACCGGTTACTAGTGAAGAGAGAGACGTATTACTCAATCTAGAAGACACTTTACACGCCAGAGTAATTGGGCAAGATTCTGCTCTTTCAGCTATATCAAGCACTATGCGAAGAGCTAGAGCCGGTATCGTAAATAGTGATCGACCAATTGGTTCATTCTTGTTTCTTGGTCCGACCGGAGTAGGAAAGACAGAAACCGCCAAGGCATTGGCCTACATATTTTTTGGAGATGAAGACAAAATGGTTCGTCTTGATATGTCTGAATACGGTAGCGAAGACAGAGTTGGTCACATGATCGGCAACAATGAAGAAAGTGGGGTATTACCTTCTTTATTACAAGAACGTCCTTACAGCGTATTGTTGCTAGACGAATTTGAAAAAGCTGACCCAACCATTCATGACATATTCCTGCAAATCTTAGACGAGGGAATGTTTACCAGTGGTTTTGGTGAAAAAATTAATGCTAGAAACACTATTATTATTGCGACTAGTAACGCCGGTAGCAATCATATTATGGACGCCGTCAAGGAGGGTAGGGACCTAAAAACCATCACTAGAGATATAATCGAAGAAATTGTATCGACCGGAATTTACCGACCAGAATTAATAAACCGTTTTGATAACACTATTATATTTGAACCACTAACCATTACTGAACAACATTCCGTCGCCAAGCTCATGCTGGCTTCACTACAATCCAGAATCAATGATCAAGGTTACCAAATATCCCTTACTCCAGCCCTAGTCGATGCTCTAGTCCAAAAGGGTTACGACCCCGTATTTGGAGCCAGACCAATGCAAAGAGTAATTCAAGATGTTATAGAAGAAGCTGTTGCCCAAAATATTATTGGCGGTCTAGTCCAAAAAGGTGACACTATTCACCTAGATGTAAATGATGTTAATCTGTAAAAACATCCACCTAGCCATTTCCGCCCTAACACCCCGAGGTATTCTGGATCGACTAGTAAAAACATCACCGCAATCTAACAAAATATAACAATACAACGTAGTTCTGCTTAACGTAACGGTGACAAAAATAATGAGCGTGCTACTGTATACGTAAATTACTTAACGCAGAATTTAAGAAATATTTATGGAGCAAAATCAAACAACCAATAACCCTGAATCTGAAACAAACCAATCACCAATCGATAACAATAACGAGCCGATGGCTAACAGTACCAGTAATTCATTATCGACCCCAGACCAAACCACTCCAGAAAGAAAAATGAAGCCTTCATTATTTTTTGCCGGAGTCGCTGTCTTGGTCTTGATTGTAGCCGGGGTCGCTTATATGCAACTAGCCAATGATAAAGCCAATGCTGACGCTGACAACAATCCAAATATCACCCTGACCCCAGAAGAAGCGGCCGAGCCAGTAGCTTATGTAAACGGGATAGCAGTCACTAGAGGTGATCTGGCCGAAAGTATTACCCAAGTCACTCAAAATGCTCTACAGAGTGGGGTCGATATCAATGATCTGGTTGTAAAATCACAAATCGAAACTCAGGCTTACGATGTCATTATAAATAATGAGTTATTAAAACAGGCCGCCAGTGAGTCAGTCGAACGACCATCAGACGAAGCGGTACAAGCTGAGATTGATACCTTAGTTACTCAAAATGGTGGAGAAGAGGCTTTCGCTGAACTGTTAACAGAATTCGGTCTTACCGAAGAAACACTAAAAACCAACATCGCTGACAATCTCCATATTCAAGCTTATCTTGACACTAAAATAACTGAAGTAGAAATTGACGACCAACAAGTATTAGAATACTACGAAAGACTTGGCGGGGAAGCGGCTGGCTTGCCACCACTGGAAGAAGTTGAGACTCAGATCGAACAACAACTAAAATTAGAAGCTGAACAAAATCAAGTTAGTGACATAATTGAAGAATTACGAAACGAAGCTGAGATTAATAAGGTTTAGGAATAAACTATAAGACCAGCTTAGTAACAATCAAACAAACTAAACCGGTGTGGGCCAAGGCCCACACCGGTTTAGTTTGTTTGAGTTTTTAAAAATATAAAAATTAGACCTAAGATTAAGTTTCTTGCACAAAAATAAAAATAACACAACAAAAAACAACCCGTAATCGAGCTTTTTTCGAAGGGGGCAGGGCGGACAGGGGTGGGAAAAGGAAAGAAAAAATTTGATTGGGTTGTTGTGGGTTTTGCTCAACAAATGAGCGTGGGTGATAAAAATTGTTTGTTATTAGCAGATTACTGCCATACGGGTGGCTGTAGTCTACTACAATTTTTAAAAAGAACTTTGAATGTACGGGGATTCACTATTAATTCTACTCCTCTGTATTAAATTGGCAAGTTAGTGCAACAAACTGACTGGGGATAAATATCCATACATTATCAGGTGGTGATTTTACTTCTTTTCTAGTACAATGTCGCCACCACATTATTTTAATTTAGGGCTCATAGTATAGTGGTAATACGTATCCATGGCATGGATAAATTCGGGGTTCGATTCCCCGTGAGTCCACCAAGCGAACGAGGCGAGTGACTGGGTGTATTATAAGTAATGTATGCAAAAAGAATTTGAAAATCCCGCCACACCATCAATTGAAAAGAATAATCAGAATGAAAATCCTGGTACTAAAGAAAAGATTGAGGCTGGAAATTTAACTATTGAAGATACTAAAAAGGAACGTATTGAAGCTCTTGAAGAAGGAGTTCGTCTATCAGAAATTAACCGAGATGCTGCCTTGATAGATCTGGAGAGGTGGCAAGACACGAATACAACGGAGCCGTCGCATTTTGAATACCGTCTACCAGAAATACAAAATCGAATCAATCAAGCAGAGCACAGAATCACCAGCAGCAAACTTGATATTGATATTATCAAAGCAGACCCAAAATCTCCGGATAAAAAGGACGAGATCATAAAAAGTTTTATTGCTGGGCAGGTGTTAGACGGTAAAACAGCTAGCTTGCGAGACAGACTCTTATCCTTCGACAAACAAGAGGCAAGTTTTAATGAACGATTAGAACGCAACCACCGAGCAACAGAGAAACTTCAAAGCGAGTTAGACGAAATAAATGCCATGATTGAAGCTGATGACTCTGATCGCTTGAAACTAAACCGACGGGATGTGGTGATTGAGATGAATGGAGTGTCAGATCGCTACGAAGTGTTAACGCAAGAAAAAATAAAGATTGAAGCCTTAGCAAAAGAACGTGAAATGATTCAATCTCAAATAGATGCGATTATGGCTGGTGGAGTGACTGATGAAGAATTACCCAACTCAATCAAAGAAGACCCTGATTTTGCCGCCTGCCTGAGAGAAGCTGATACATATAATAGCGATGATGATCGTTTATTTAAACGGAATGTTAATTACAACCCTGAAGAAACAGCAATTAAATTATTTAGTGACCGATTTCCGCAAAAAAGTGCTTATTACGAACGCTTGGTAACAAATGCTCCAGATATCAAAAATGAGCAGAATGACCCATCACCCGAAGACCCCACTTCAACTGAAACACCCGCTGACAAAATCACTCAAACGCCAAGAGAATCGTTTGAGGGTATAATAACCGAAAGTCTTACGAATGATCAACAGCAATTAAATCAAGAGAAAGTTGAAGCAATCATCAATAATACCGAAGAAATCAGTAAGAGCAGTGTTGTGAACTACATTCAAACAGAAAAAGCTACTGGAACTTTAAATACTGAACCAGACTATGAAAAGTTAAAAGCCGAGCCTATTATTGATACAAGAAGTTTCTATGATATTGAACCTTCACGTGCTGATAAAGGCTCATTTGAGTTGGTTGCTACTGAAAAAATAATTGGTCGTCCAAATGCTGATAATTATGAGGATGGATGGGCACATGAGTATAATGAACGAAAAGGTCGAATTGGAGAAATTGTTGACCAGATAAATAACCCAGAAAATGAAGCCGGGGTTGAAAGAATTTTCCATACGGAAGATAAACTAGGAGATAGAATTAAGCTGGCTAGTTATGAAGGCCCAGCCGGACCAATTTATTCTGTCTTTGACGGTACGCACCGAGTTGCTGGAGTTAAAGCTAGCGGACTTGAAAAAATGCCTGCTGAAATTTTTCGTACCGAATATCCATACAAAAAGATTACAGCCAATAAAGAAGAGACTGCGGATTGGCAAGATAAAATTGATCGTGGTTTTATAATTGGAACCATTGAAACTTTTGAAACAGAGAATGGAGAGCAGTCAATGTTAATAGTTGAAAGCGAAGTGGTTCCATGGATTCGGGCTCGAAATCAAAATGATATTTTCAAACTTAATCAAGTTTATGAACAACAATATCCTGGCGCTCTTGAACAAGTAGGTTTTCCAAAAGAAACGCTAACCGACAGAACTGCCTTCTGGGCATACATGGACGGTAATTTTAGCCAATGGAAACAACTACAAAAACAACCGAATCAACCTGAAACTCAAACAACAGAAGATGAGGTCGAGGAAGTTAAGGTACCAAAATCTATTACAACAGCCAAAGGTTCTGTATATACCTATCTCAAAGATGGACGAACGCAACGTTTCAAAAGTGCAGAAGGAGAAATGGAAGAACCTCAAAATGTACTAGTCTTCATACCTAGAGTTGACAATATTGCTGATTGGGAACATTTCGACAGGTTACCCGATTGGATCAAGGAGAACGATAACGATCAGGTCATGGAAATACTAGCTTCTGATTACATCCAAAATCCGAACAAACGTGTAGTGCTGACTGATGAATCTAATGAGATTGTGCGCAGTAATGCTGACGCTACAAAAGCAAAAAGTTTAATCTTACAGTTTGTAGAAAACGCTACAAATCAGACCGAATTTGCACTACCTGTCTCAAGTAAGCCCGAAATCGGAGCAACAACATACGATGCTCGGTATTTTGATAAAGATGGCAAAGAGCATGTGTTAGCCCATATTGGTAATGTCGTTACCAGCATTGATTACTAGCGAGAAAATAAGTCACGATATACCAAAACTCCGGAGTCAAAGACACCCTGATGACTACCAAGCTCATTTCCGTGAGTCCACAAAAAATTACAATCTACAACTCACCCACCCCGGCTGTGATATTTCTTATGAACGTCACGCAAGTGTTTGTCTGTCACATGAGTATAAATCTGAGTGGTACCAATGTTAGCGTGACCCAAGAGAGCTTGAACCGAACGCAAATCAGCCCCGTTACTTAGTAAGTCGGTAGCAAAGCTATGGCGAATAACATGAGGTGATACCTTGCGAGTGATACCAGCCTTAATAGCTGCCGACTTTAGAGTACGCTGGACCGCTCTGGTAGACAGACGTCTGTCCTTAGCTTTATCAGCTCGTTTTCCATATTGAATAAAAAGTGCTTCATCCATATCTTTACGAGCTTTTAGGTAAAGACTAATAGCTTCTTTGGCTGAATCAGATAAAAAAACCACTCGCACCTTATCACCCTTTCCCCGAACCGAAAATTCATCTCGACTCAAATCAACATCATCAATCGATAGAGCACATAGTTCAGAAATACGAAGTCCAGTAGAGAAAAGTAGTTCCAAAATAGCTCGGTCACGCAAACCTTGCGGAGTTTTGGTGTCGGGCGCTTTCATCAACCTATCGAGTTCTTGGGGAGTAATTAAATCCAATGATCGCTCTGGCACCTTAGCCAACTCTATTACCTCCGGCGAAAGTGAAGTGACCCCTCTTTTTCTAATATATTTTAGAAAAGCCCTTAGAGCGATTAGATAATAATTTTGGGTGCGTCTTTTCATTGGATCTATTCGACTACCGACTTTGGTACCTGGCTGACGATTAAGATACAACCTAAACTCACGTACCATATCTTCGGTTATTTTTTTTGGATCATCGGTTTTGGCATATTCAAAGAATTTTGTCAGATAGCGATCATAATTTTCTACCGTCTTAACTGCCCGACCCCGTTCGATTTCAAGATATTCCAAGAATTGGCGTTTGAGTTGAGTAAGATTCATATATATATGTACGTCATATATAGTATAGCAAAACAGAAACCATCGGCTTTTTGACAAAAACAAAATCTACGGTGTAACTTGCAAAAGTCAGAAAATGTGCTATAGTAGTAACAACCTTCGCAGGTTACTACAGGGACTAGGCGCTATCTACGCCAAAGGACTAATTTAAAAACTTGCCAAATGTTAAGCAAACAAAAAAAATCAAATGCAATCAAAGCTGTCAGAAGACACGATGATGATTCTGGTTCACCAGAAGTTCAAGTGTCTCTTTTGACTCGCCAGATTGAAGACCTAGCCAAGCACCTAAAAAAGCACAAGAAAGACTTCCACTCAAGAAGGGGTCTTCTGCAAATGGTAGCTGATCGTCGAAAGCATTTAAAGTATCTTCAGAAGAAAGACGCTAAATCTTACGACAAGCTAATTGCTCAACTAGGACTAAAACGATAACAAAATTGATGTTCCGCTTGGAACATCAATTTTGTTATCGTATACTGTCGAAGGTTATCTAAACCAGTCCTTATTTTAATATTATTAAGTTCGTCTAGGCGAACCAAACTACACATAAAAATATGTCATCTATCAGACAACCCGAACAACGGGTAGCGGTCATAATTGATACGCAAAATTTATATCACAGTGCAAAAAATCTACACAAGTGCAAAGTTAACTTTGCGGCTGTTTTAAGTGCGGCCGTTGGTGGGCGCAAATTAATAAGAGCCGCTTGTTACGTAGTCAACACTGAAAGCGGTGAAGAACAACCCTTCTTCGAAGCTTTAGAAAAAATCGGAATCGAAATCAAAACTAAAGACTTACAAATTTTTTACGGCGGAGCCAAGAAGGCTGATTGGGATGTTGGCATGGCCGTTGACGCTATCAAGATTGCTCCTAAAGTTGACGCCATAGTATTGGCTACCGGCGACGGAGATTTTATTCCCTTGGTTGAATACATAAAAAGCCAAGGCTGTCAGGTTGAGGGAATAACCTTTGGTCGATCGGCATCTTCTAAATTCAAAGAAGCAGTCGATGACTTCATTGATATGGATGAAGACCCAAGCACTTTCTTGATTGGCTACCGAAACAACAAAAGAAAACACAATAAACTTTCCGCCTTGCAAAAACAGATCCAGAAAGCCACTAAGAGTAAAAAATAATTTATAGAAATCACAAAAAGACCCCTCTTCCTCATCTGTGCAGAAGAGTGGTTTTTTTGTTATTCTGATGCTTATTATTTATTGAGTTGTGTAGGTAGGTAGGTTTCATGTAGATACGAATTATGAAATCTAAAACCTGCACAACTCCCTTAGACAAAAATGAAAAAAGAAATATTTGAAGTTGAGTTAGGTGGTAAAAAAATTACAGCTGAGTTCAGTGACTTAGCTTCACAAGCAAATGGATCGGTACTATTAAAAATGGGTGACACTACCATACTAGTTACCGCTGTCATGAGTAACAAAGAAAATAATGCTCCGTACTTTCCTCTATCAGTCGAGTTTGAAGAAAAGTTTTACGCCGCTGGAGCCATACTAGGTAGTCGGTTTATAAGACGAGAAGGCCGACCAAGTGACGAAGCGATTCTCTCCGCTCGAATTATTGATCGAACCATCAGACCACTGTTTGATAATAGAATCAGAAGAGACATCCAGATTGTGGTATCTGTTTTAGCTATTGGGGAAGAGGACCCTGACGTGCTCGGAGTTATTGGAGCCTCTCTAGCTCTATCGGTTTCTAACATTCCTTGGGCCGGACCAGTCGGTGCAGTTCGTATTGGACAAAAACGTGAAACTGGTGAAATTATTATCAACCCAAATTATGAAGATCGAGAAAAGGGTAAATTAACTTTCGAGGTTTTGGCTTGTGGGAAAGATGGTCATATCAATATGATCGAAACCGCTTCTGAAGAAGTCTCTGAAGACGACATCATCGCTGTCTTGGAAGCCAGTAGCAAAGCCCACGCAGTGTTGGAAAAATTCCAAAAAGAAATAGTGAACAAGATTGGACAAACCAAAAAAGAATTTACGTTCCCAGATGTACCTAGTGAGGTATCAGATCTTTGGCATAAAAATTTTGCCGAACAACTAACTGACGTTTTGTTCTCAGGCCAAACCGGTAAATCTCATATACATGAATTTAAAGAAAAGTTTATAGAAGCAGTCAACGAAGCCACTTTGGAGTGTTCCACAGCTCTGCTTGATGCTTTTTTTGAAGAAGCTGTTGATAAAGAATTACACCGTGGCGCTCTCGAAGAAAACAAACGAGCCGACGGAAGAGATATGGATACTATCCGCCCACTCTATGCTCAGGCTGGTGGAGTGTCACCGATGTTACATGGTTCTGGAATTTTTTATAGAGGCGAAACTCATATTTTTACCGCCCTCACCTTGGGTGGACCGGAGTCTGCTCAGTTGGTTGATACTATAGAAACTCCGGAGTTAAAAAAGCGGTACATGCACCACTACAACTTTCCACCATTTTCAGTTGGTGAATCCGGCCGAGTGGGAGGCTTCAACCGACGTATGATCGGTCACGGCGCTCTAGCCGAAAAAGCCCTAGTACCGGTAATACCAAACCAAGATGAATTCCCGTATACGATTCGGTTGGTTTCAGAAACCATGTCGAGTAACGGATCAAGCTCTATGGCTTCTGTCTGTGGCTCCACCTTGGCCTTGATGGATGGTGGAGTTCCTATAAAAACCCCAGTGGCTGGGATAGCATCTGGTTTGATTATGGGTGAAGACAAGTACATTTTACTAACTGATATCCAAGGTCCTGAAGATGAACACGGCGATATGGATTTCAAGGTAGCTGGTACCAAAAACGGCATTACAGCTATTCAGATGGATGTGAAAGTATCCGGCATTCCTATTCCTATTCTGAAGGAAGCTTTAGAAAAAGCCAGACAAGCCAGATTAAAAATCATCACTGTCATGGAGACAGAGATTGCGAAACCAAGACCGGAAATTTCACCTAGAGCGCCAGAGATAAAATTGATAAAAATATTACCAGAACAAATTGGCTTGGTGATTGGTAGCGGCGGAAAGACCATAAACAATATAAAGGAAACCAGTGGTGTGGAAGAAATCAGTATAGAAGATGATGGCACCGTATTCATCACTGGTAAAAATGGTACTTGTGCCATAGCCGCCGAAAGCATCCTAGCTCTAACCAAAGTATACGAAACAGGAGACAGGGTTAACGCCACCATCACGAAGGTGACTGACTTTGGAGCCTTTGCCAAACTTGATGAACATAATGAAGGTTTGATACACGTTTCAGAGATAGCTTCCTTTAGAGTAGAATCGGTAAAAGATTATCTAAAAGAAGGACAGACTGTGCCGGTAATTGTTTCCAAAATAGACAATGGCAAAATTGGACTTTCCATCAAACAGGCCGACGACAAGTTTATTACAGAAAAATAAACCGTTTCTAACCCAACCAAACAACTGTGTATGAAAGTATTAAGTTTGGCGACAAACATGAGATACTAGGTACATGTCGAGTGACCATAAAGCTCATAATATTTCTAAAGTCCACACTTTTAAAGAGGATGTGGAAGAACTGCGTCTAAATAAAACAGAAGACACTGACAATAGTAAAAATGAATCTGAAAGTTCAGCTGACTCTAGTGAAACAGAAAACAAAAAGACTCCGGTTATTAATGAAGTAATCTACACACCACAAGACGTGGTAGACGCTTCGGCTGACAATAGCAAAAAAGACGCTGGTTTGTATCTGGAAAAACTTTCAATCAAAACACCGACCAAACAAATTACTGCCGAGCCTAACAAAAAAAATGAACTACCAAAAATACCAACCGCTCCTGAAGTTGAACCAACAAAAATACCTCCCATTAAATCAAAAACCAATCTTGACCTAACCAATGAAATAAATGCTCTAACAGCCAAGTCTCAAAAAGCATCAATCCTTTCAGACTCTGAAAATATTTACGATGCTGACAGTGAGGCAGAGTTACCGACCGGCACTATAATAAAAGATAAAAAAAGAAGACGAAAAAGTTTTTTATCAGAACTATTAGAATCCATAAACCACTGGTTTGCATCTTTGGCTGAAAAAACAAAACCTGACAAATCAGAGCCAGAGATAGAAACCAAGACAAGTATTAAACAAGAAGAAGTGGTCGATAGACGAGAGGTTATTGATAAAGCTATTTCACATAAAGCCACTGCACCAAAAGAAGATTTTTCAGAAATTTCTAAGAATCTCAAAAAACAAGAACCTCACCTAGAGACAAAACTAAATTCTGAAACAGAACCAAAACCAACACCGATACCGGAAGAGAATACCAACTGGACCCACTTGTTAAGTGACGACCAAAAAAGTGGGGAGGAGTATCTCGGTGTAGATGAGCCGACTAAGATACCAGTGGTTAGTCGTTTTGAAACCGAAGTGAAAGATAGCGTTGAAAATGACCCAACCATTTCACAATGGTTGGAAAATGCAACCACCAAAACCAGCGACACCGAAGATAGGGTGCTGGAAGTCGAACCATTTGATAATCAAACAAACGAATCTGACACCAATGAGGAGATGACCGTTGAAGAAGTACCCGAAGAAAAAATACCGACTGAAGCAGAAACCGATACCAGAGACGAAGCAGATGAAGAAGTCGAATCAACCAAAGAACCAGAAGAAATACCGGAGGTTCCTTTGGTCACACAGGCAGCTGACGCTATTAGTTTCACCTTAAGAAACCGGCCACAAGAATTTAGATTTACCAACCGCCTTAGTCCGATTTTATTGATAGCCTTTTTGGCTACCACTTTTGGTGTGGGGGTTAGTTGGTTTTTACTTGGTAGTTCAACCGAACCAAACCAAACCGTCACCCTAAAAGAACCACCAGCCCTGATAAACACTGACAATAAAATTCCGATCCAATTAACAAACGACCGCACAGAGTGGATTAACGAAATAAAAAATATCTCAGACCAAAATGATAGACTAACCCAAATCTATCCGACCGCCCTGTCACCCCAAGGACGTGAGGAACCAGCTTCAGCCAGTACGATATTACAGTTTTTTGATGGACGTATTCCAGGCTCCTTCGCCAGAAGTATCACCGACTTAACTTTTGGTAGCGATGCTACCGGTCAACCTTTTATGGTTATAAAGGTGTCACAATTTGACACCGCCTTTGCCGGTATGTTGGCTTGGGAAAGTAACATGAGTGCAGACCTATCACCACTCTTTGGCTCCCCAGTGTCATCAACTCTTGATCCGCAAGCTCGTACAACCAATAGTTTGAGGCAGGCTTTCTTTGTTGATAGTATTATTGCCAATCGAAGTTCTAGAGTGCTTTATGACGAACTAGGGCTAGCCAGAATCATCTACACCTTCGTCAACCAACAAACCATTCTCATCGGAACCAACTCCACCAGCATCACCCAAATCGGTCAACAACTACGTTGATAAAATGCTATACTCAATTTATATGTTAGACACTAAAATATATAAAGATAAATTAGAGGCAGAAAAACAAATACTTTTGACAGAATTGGAATCACTAGGTATCCAAAATGGAGAAGTGACACAAGACTGGGTGGCCTTGGCCCCTGACACTGAAGTTGGTGACGCTGATGAAAATATTGTGGCCGACAAGGCTGAAGCTTTTGCTAATCGCACTGCGATTGTGGCCGACCTTGAAACTAGGTACAACAATATAAAATTGGCTTTGTCTAAAATTGAAAATAACACCTTTGGTCTTTGTGAAATTTGTGGCGAAGTTATAGAAGTTGATCGTCTAGAAGCCAATTCTGCTTCTAGAACTTGTAAAATTCATATAAACGATGAATCTGAATTAACCAAATAACCTATGGCTGTTGCGAGAGTCTACACAGCACAGGGTTCCGTCACTGGTGGTTCTTTGATTACCATCGAAGCCGACATTTCACGTGGTCTTCATTCTTTTTCAATAGTGGGTTTGGCCGGTAAAGCTATTGAAGAGTCAAAGGATCGTATCAATTCCGCAATCAAAAATTCCGGCTTTAAGGCACCAAAGAGTCAGAATAACAAAGTTGTAATTTCTTTAGCTCCGGCGGACATTAAGAAAGAGGGGCCTTTATTTGATCTACCAATCGCTATTGCATATTTGGTCACCACCGAAAACGTAACCATTGATAAAACAAAAAGACTGTACGTAGGAGAGTTATCATTAGACGGATCGCTGCAAGCCGTTCGAGGAGTATTACCAATCGTACAAACCGCCAAACAAATCGGGTACCAAGAAGTAATCGTTCCTAAAGATAATGCCGTTGAGGCTGCTTTGGTCGATGGAGTTGATATATACGGAGCCAACAATCTGCGAGAAGTAATCAACCACATTGATGCAACCAAAGACACTCATCAAAAAATTCAAAAACAATCTCCGACAATAATCACTGATGACTGGACCAAGAGTTCGGTTAGACTAGAAGATATCAAGGGTCAGGAAAGTGCCAAGCGTGGTCTGATTATTGCTGCTGCTGGTAGACATAATGTAATATTAGTTGGTCCACCTGGCACTGGTAAGACTATGTTAGCGAGAGCCTTTCAAAGTATCTTGCCCCCTCTATCAAGAGAAGACGCTTTGACCGTCACCGCTATCCACTCCCTAGCCGGCAACTTGGGGGAGGTTAGTAGCCAGCCACCCTTTAGAAGTCCACACCACACCGCTAGTTACACTTCACTAGTCGGTGGTGGCACTCACCCCAGACCAGGTGAAGTGACCTTAGCCCACAAAGGGGTTTTGTTTGCCGATGAATTTCCGGAATTTGATAGACGAGCCATCGACGCTCTCAGACAACCACTCGAAGACAGATTAGTTTCTATTTCCAGAGTACAGGGTTCGGCTCTTTTCCCAGCTGATTTTATTTTAGTGGCTGCCATGAATCCTTATCGAGGTAGTGAAGACGGGAGCACTGATTACGCCGCTTCTATGACCGAAACATATAAAGACAAAATATCTGGACCAATTATAGATAGAATAGATTTATGGCTAGAAGTTCCGCACGTAGATTACAAAACCTTATCTCAAAAAAATAATAACGATGAAGAAACAGAAAAGGCTAGAGCAGACATACTAAAAGCGAGAGATAAACAATCTGCCAGATTAAAAAATAGGGGAGTTTCAACTAACGCCGAGATGTCATCTAGAGATATTGACGAAACTGTAAACCTCACACCAGACATAGAAAAAATACTACAAACCGCCAGCGCAAAACTAAACCTATCACCAAGAAGTTACCACCGAATAATCAAAATTGCTCGTACCATAGCCGACTTAGATAGTAGTGAAAATATTGAGGAAAATCATTTACTCGAAGCCCTGCAATACCGAGTAAAGGTTTAGTCTCAAAATCCTAAATAAAATATTAAATGTCAGCCCACTAGGTAAAAGAATCACCGCTTTAATCACCGCTTTAAAGCGGTGATTCTTTTTATTCCTTTTTATTCCCCCAAACCTCCAACAGTATGATATTACATAATATCATACTGTTTGTTTAGAAAGAGTTTATATTTTAATTCCAACAACCTCTCTATGTGTCTGGTGTTCAAATTATTTATATGAACATAAAAGAGTCTGAATAAATTAAAAAATATTTACGTAACTAAATATGTAAATGTAGCCAAATTTATACACTACCAAAACACCAAAAAATAAAACTTCGGTTTACCGAAGTTTTATTTTTTGGTGTTTGATCCAGACCTCGTTTGATATTTTATGTACAGGATGAAATTAGTGTTTATTCCTATGTTTGGGTGCCTTATGTCTAAAACCCTACTCTATATGAGGTTTCAGATAGTTTATTAGAATGGATTAACACCACCACGAACTTCAAAGTGTAGATGGACTCCGGTCGATCGACCGCTGTTTCCAACTCCACCCAATCTTTCACCGGTACTAACATACTGACCAGGTACCACGTCAACCGAATTAAGATGGGCGTAGAGAGTCTGTACCCCGTTGGCGTGTCTAATTACTACATAATTTCCGTAGCCACCGTTCCAAGCCCCACCACCTTTAGCCACAATAACTTCACCAGCGGCGGCAGCTCTAACCGTTGTCCCCAGTGGTACTCTAGCTAGGTCAACCCCGTTGTAACCATGAATACCTTGAGAACGAACAGAACCAGGTAGGGGATGAGACAGACCAACACTACTACCACTAACACCATTAGTTGGAGTCGGACGAGACGCAGTCACCTTTGGAACACTGACCGTACCACCAGGAATTATCAAAACTTCGCCAACCACTAAGTCGTCCTCACTAGTTTTATGGTTATATTCCAGAACCTCATCAAGATCAGCTTCGTATTTTTTAACAATAGAAGCCATGGTCTCACCACTTTTAACAGTGTGCTGAACCCCAGCCACCGGCAAAATAATAAGAGTGTCACCCGGTCTGATACTAGTGGCGCTACTTAGGTCATTAGCCCACATAATAGTGTTCGCTGTCACACCATACATCTCTGCAATTTGAGATAGAGCGTCACCCTCTCGTACCACGTAGACACTAATTTCACCGGTGTGTGATTCCTTAGCAGCTGAAATCTCTTCCGCTCCGACCGGACCAGTTGAAAGAAGCACCCCGTCAGTATAAGAAATATCGCCACCACCAATACCAGCTGGATTAGGGTTTTGAGTAGCGTTTAGAAGTTGGACAGACAAAGCATCTGATTCAGACACCTCAGCGATTGATGGATCATTATTTGAATTAAAAAGACTGGCGATTTTAGTAAACATGCCAGCTTGCACAGAAACCGGTATTAGTAAAAAAAGTACCAAAGGCACAACTTCGAGAGCTATCCGCAAGCGAGTTTGAAACGCTCTTTGATATATATATGTCAGTCTTGAATTCTCTTTGCCGCTATAAGGTAGAGGTCCGACGTCTTCTGAGTTGGGTTTAATAGTTTTATTTTTATGGACTCACCGCTTCTTTGCTTCCACCACAGTAGATTCTGAAAATAAAAAAGCTCTCTGGCTTTTTCGCACCGCATTTAGGTACGTGCCATATGATACTAAACCTATTAGTGGGGTCAATTGACTAAATGCACTTTTGTTTATAATGACACAATGTGTGTTTATAACATTATTTGAAGCCCTAATTTTGCTATTGACTTAATATATATGAATGATTTAATTTTTTAGCTAATTATTTTTCATAAATCGAAAACCAATTATTTTTTATTAAATTCCCATAAATCATCGAAAATTAACATCAACTAGTAGTGTGTTATAGTGTGGCCAATCTATGGAAACACCGAGCTATCTAAATGGTCTAAACGAACCCCAAAAGCAGGCCGTCATAACCACCACCGGTCCATTGATGATACTGGCCGGAGCCGGAGCCGGTAAAACCAGAGTCATCACTCATCGCATAGTTCATCTAATCAGCCAAGGAGTAGCTCCCCACAACATACTGGCCGTCACCTTCACGAACAAAGCTGCCAGTGAGATGCGGGAACGAGTTATTTCTTTGATGCATCAATATCTACCGAGTGATAGAGCCAGTATTGATAGCTTACCAACCGTCACTACTTTTCACGCTTTAGGCGTTAGAATTTTACGTGAACATCACGCCACCTTAAATTTACGACGACACTTTGTCATATATGACCGAAGTGATAGTAACAAAGCAATTAAAAAAGCGACCGAGCAAGCTGGTTATAATCCAAAACAATTTGAACCACGTAAAATATTAAGTATCATCTCCAGAGCCAAAGGTGACGCTCTATCCAGAAATGATTTTGCGGACAAAGCCTCTTCCTATCCTGAAAAAGTAGCGGCTGAAATCTGGCAACACTACGAAAAAATATTGACAGATGATCACGCTTTGGATTTTGACGATCTGCTTCTAAAGACACTTTGGCTACTAAAATCTTATCCCGTCATCAGAAAATTATTTCAAGAGAGATTTAAATTTATTCATATTGATGAGTATCAAGATACCAACGGGGTTCAGTTTGCCATCGCCAAACTGCTAACTAGCGAAGAAGGTAATATATGTGTAGTGGGTGACATCGATCAAAATATTTATTCTTGGCGAGGGGCCGACATCAAAAATATTCTTCAATTCGAAAAACAGTTTCCCAATGCCAAAACTATATTGCTAGAAGAAAATTATCGTTCCACCAAAACAATCATCGCTGTCTCCAATGACATAATCAAAAAAAACAAAAACCGAGTTCCTAAAGAAGTTTTTACCAACAACCACGTCGGTGAAAAAATAACTCTTCACGCTTCAATGAGCGGGATTGACGAAGCTGAATATATTGCCATGACCGCTAAATCCTTAATTAACGAAGGGGCTTCACCGGCTGATATTGCCGTTTTATATCGAACCAATTTTCAATCCAGAATCCTAGAAGAGGCCTTTCTAAACTATGAGGTACCCTACCAACTTCTGGGAACTAAGTTTTTCGAAAGAAAAGAAATCAAAGACATCTTATCTTACCTACGGTTAGCTCTTAATCCCGATAGCACAACTGATTTGGCTAGGGTTATAAACGAACCAGCTAGAGGAATTGGTAAAGTGACTATGCTAAAAGTAATTGAAGGTAGAAAAGGAGAGTTAAAGGGAGCTACTCTAGAAAAAGTATTACGATTTGACCAAATCATGTCAGATATAAAAGATGAGGCCAATACCAAACCTGTGTCTGAGACTCTGCGTTTTATATTGAAAAGAACTGGTATTGAAACCGACCTAAAGAAAAACGGAACTGAAGAAGATTTAAGTCGTTTGGAAAACATCCAAGAGTTAGTGACTTTAGCGACTAGATACGATGACCTAGACCCAGAAGAAGCGGTTGAGGCTTTGCTTGAAAACGCCGCCCTCCAAAGCGATCAAGATGAACTAAAAAATAAAGAAGACCAAGACGCTGTACGCTTGATGACCATTCACGCTGCCAAAGGTTTGGAATTTCCTTATGTATTTATCTCCGGTTTAGAAGAAGGTCTTTTTCCGCACGAAAGATTAGACGAAAAAGGGGTTGATGTGGAAGAGGAACGTCGTTTGTTTTACGTAGCCCTAACTAGAGCGGGAAAAAAAATATTTCTAACCTACGCTCATGTTCGCACTATTTTTGGTAGCCAAAGAGTAAATGTCCCATCATCTTTTTTGGCTGATATTGATATTGATCACATTGAAGGTGGGGAAGAGATGATGTCTGGTCCATCATCTGGATTTGAAAGGACTATATTTTTAGATTAAGAAAATCATCAGTAGTTGTTATACTGAGCTAGAAACCGGATTAAAGCAAAATATATGAGCAAGTCATTTGTGACCAAAAAATCTTTAGGTCAAAATTTTTTAACCAGCGATGTTGTGCCTTTATGGATGTGTGAGGCCGCCCATCTTGAAAAAGACGATGTGGTATTAGAGATTGGTCCTGGAATAGGTGCTTTAACCAAAGTGCTACTAGACCAAAAAGCAAAAGTAATTGCGTTAGAAGCCGATATACGAGCCATAGAAATTTTAAACAACACTTTTGCCAAAGAGATTAAATCCGGCCAGCTGACTATGATTCACGGTGACGTGCGGGAATTAAATATAAACGACCTCCCAATTGGCAGTGGGGGATATAAAGTAGTAGCTAATATACCTTATTATTTATCTGGTTTTTTATTTCGCTTCTTTTTAGAAAGCAGTCACCAGCCTGCTTTGTTAGTTTTTTTGGTACAAAAAGAAGTAGCTAAGCGAATCACCAGTAATTTTGAGAAAGGTGATAAAGAATCAATCTTATCAATATCAGTTAAGGTTTACGGACAGCCAAAATACATAAAAACCGTATCTAAGGGTCATTTTTCACCACCTCCTAAGATTGACTCCGGCATCGTGGCTATTTACAACATAAATAAAAACAATTTTAAGGACCTGTCTGAAAATTTCTTCTTTGACCAAATTCATCTTGGTTTCGGCCAAAAAAGAAAGCAGTTATTGGGTAATTTGACCAAAATCTACCCCAGAGAGTCACTTTTGCACACTTTTTCCACTTTATCCCTACCAACCACCGTCCGAGCTGAGGATTTATCTTTAGAAAAATGGCTAGAATTAACAAAATCACTAAAACTAATCTCTTAAAAAGAGCTTAAACCATTTTATATACAGGCTATCAACAGGCTTTGTACAGGTTATACATAGGTAAATAAAAGTGTGGTCGATATGACTGTTATACTATATATGTATATTATCGTTTATGGTTAATTCCAACTTTAGAATAATTAGCGCTTTGGTGGTTGGTATTTTTTTGGTGGTTGGCGCCTTCGTAATAAGCAAAAAAGCAGATCATAGCGACACTAATGGCCAGCTGGCCGTTGTACAAAACCAAGCCGAACGCCAATATCTATCGGTAGACGATAAAGATAACGACGGCATTCCTGACTGGCAGAACGCTTTGTTAAAAACCGAGGAAATCGTTATCGCCAGCAGTACCGATTGGAAACCAAATACCCTCACCGACAAATTCAGTGTGGCTTTTTTTGAAAGTATTATCCGCAACAAAACCTATGGACCATTAGGGACTGACAATGACACCATCATAGCGGGAGCAACCGATGTCTTAGCCGGCTACGCCAATGATACAATTTTGGCTGAAGGCGATATTGTTATCGTACCCCAAAGTGACACAGCCACCCTCCGAAATTACGGCAACACCCTAGCCGACATTATCCTAGAACACCCGATGAAACCCCCAACCGAAATGACAATTTTGCAGAACTCATTAAGAGACAATAACCCAGCTGGACTTAAAGCCATTGATCCGATTCTAATTGCCTACCAAACAATGGTTTTAGATATGAAACAAACACCAGTGCCGGAGCCATTTGTTTTTGAACATCTCGATCTACTAAACGCCTACAACGCCGTCGCCAATGATATTGCGGCCATGCGTAATGTCTATGAAGATCCAGCCCTAGGCATGCTACGAGTAAAACGTTATGAAGATGATGTACTTGGTATGGGTCAGGCCATGGTAAATGTTTTCAAAAAACTCGTAACTGAGTATAGCGTCACCTTTCAGCCATCGGATAGTGCTAGAATATTAATACAATAAATATATGTGGTCGTTCTCTATTAAAAAAGCACTGGTTGGTCTACTAACGTCTTTTTTGATCGCCGGCTTCTTTCTACAACCACTTGGCTACACCGGAAAAGTCCAAACGGCAGAAGCTGGTCCTTACGGACTCGAAATAACCCAGATCGGCAACGCCGCTATTAATAGCGTTAGTGCGGTGGCTAGTGTTGCCAGTGCCGGTTTTGATGCCTTAATAGATTTGAAAGAATTTGAGCTGGATGCCATCGCTTTTTATATTGCTAAGATATTTGTGCAATCAATCACCCGGAGCTTAATCAATTGGATTAACTCTGGTTTTCAAGGTAATCCAGCCTTTGTGTCAGACTTAAAAGGTTTTATGTTAGATGCGGCCGATCAGGCGGTCGGGGACTTTTTGTTCAACAATGACACCCTGGACTTCCTGTGTAGCCCCTTTAGTATAAATGTACAAAGTGCTTTAGCAGTCAGACAAGCCAAAGACTTAAGTAATAGGGAACAATATAAAGCAGAGTGTTCCTTATCAGATGTCACCGACAATATTGAAGGCTTCCTTAGTGGTGACTTTATTGGTGGTGGTGGCTGGAATAGTTGGTATGAACAAACTCAAAATCCTTCTCAAAACACCGCCGTCGGTAGCTTGCTTGATTTAGAATTTCAAATTGACACTTTAATTAATGATGAAATTCATCGTGAAACCCTAACTCTGAGCTTTGGTGATGGCTTCTTATCACAAAAAGAATGTGACGAAAATGGCGCCAACTGTACGATAAATACCCCTGGTAAAGCTATTTCCGAAGCTCTAACCTTCCATCTCTCCGTCGGTACCAGAACTCTTATTGAAGCTGACGAAATCAACGAAATAATATCCGCCTTATTTAGCCAACTCGCCCTTAAGGCTATTTCCGGTGTTGGTGGTCTACTTGGCATGAGCGGTAAATCCAAGTACAGTAGTGGTGGTTCTAGCTATCTTGATCGTTTGCGGGAGGATTATCTAACCAAAGATGTAAACTCTGTTACTAACGGTATCGGTTCCGGCTACACTCCAACCGCTCAGGTATTCTCACCGGTAGACGATCCAGGTGTAACACCAATCTCCGCTGCCCAACAAGCACAGTACGACGCTCTGATCAGTCAACTAGCTCAACAAATCGCCTCCTACGGTCAGCTATACAATGAAAATGGCGAACCAGTTGATATTGAAATTCCACCGGTTGATCCAGTGACCGGAGAACCACCAGCCGGTTATCCAGAATCAGTCGATCCTCCGTAAAATTAATTTAAAGAAGAAAGGAGTGGGGTAGAATGATAAAACATGGTGGGTTGTAAATATATGATAGGTATTAGTAGCATAAACAATATAGCGAGGTCTAAAAAACAAAAACAATTTTTAATTGTCTTTTGTTTTTTCGCTTTATTTTTGTTTTTACCCGATAGCTTTATCCTAGCAGCCGACAGCGGACTCAGCTGGATGCAACGTCTAATGTTAAACATAGCCTTTTCGGTTGGTGGTATGTTTGTCTTTATTGGTGGCTTTGCTCTCGATAGCGCCATAAATGTGTTCGTGTTAAACATGGGCGCTATGATGAACGGAAACGTTGGCTACGTGGTCAATGCTGTCTGGGTCATCATTAGAGATGTTTTTAATTTGCTATTTATTTTTGCTCTGATCTTTATTGGTCTCAAACTTATTTGGAGCGCCGATGATTCGAGTAGCAAAAGAGCCTTGGGGTCGCTAGTTATTGCTGCTCTTTTGATAAATTTTAGTTTGTTTTTTGCTAAGTTTATTGTTGATTTTACCAACATAGCAGCCATCGCTGTCAACGACCTTATCACCCACGTAGTTTCGGCCGAAGTTAGCGAGACCGGTAGTGATGAAGACTCCACCATCTTGTTTGGTTCCGTAACACTGTATGGTATTGGGGGCAACCTAATGCAACTCATGAACCTACAAAATTTCGGCACCGAAAACGCTATCCGAAAAACCGAAACCGCCGGTAGTATTGGTTACTCGATAATGGTAATGATATTTTTGATTTTTGCTGGTCTGGTTATGCTAGCTGGAGCTTTAATGATCACTATTCGATTTGGACTTTTGGTGCTATACATGATGTTTTCTCCCTTTATGTTTTTGGGCTGGATTTTGCCCCAACTAGCCGGTCAAACCAGAAAATGGTGGGACGGATTTTTAAAACAAGCCTTTTACGCTCCGGCTTATCTCTTTATGGTTTATATTGCTTTTAGAGTTTTGGCCGGCTATCACGCTCAAAGCTTTAAAAGTGGACAAGAAAACTCTCTGGCCGCTGTCCTAACCAATGATGGTACACAGACCGGCGCCAGTGCTGCTCAAGCCTTAAACACTAGTGGCCCAACCTTATCTTTGATGTTCTACTTTATATCTTTACTATTTATGATTCTAGCGATAATCGTTGGACAAAAGATAGGCATCGCCGGCTCCAACACCTCCATGAATATGATCCACGGCGCCAGAAAGCGAATACAAGGAGTGGCCGGAAGAAATACAGTTGGTCGTGGTTCCCAAGCGCTTGGTTGGGGTAATGAACAATTAGAAAAAAGTCGAACTGGTAGAAATTTTAAACGCGCTCTCAGTACCGTTTCTCTCGGTGCTTTTGATGAAAGAGCTCGTCAGAACTTAGCGAATAAAGGCAAGAACGCAAAATTTGGCTCTTCTTATTCTTTGGCCGACAATAAAAAATTCATGGATGACCACATTACCAATAGAAACAACTTGGTTGCCCAAAAGAATGCCGAAACTGACTTTAAAGATGGCCTTAAGGCTATGGAGGCTGACACAAGCACAATGAACCCCGCACAGTTAGCTGCTCACAACGAAAAACTACAAAAAATGCGATCTGCCATAACAGGAATGACCACTAAACAGATAGAGAAACTAATAAAAGGTCAAGACGGGATTATAGGTGACATAAGTGAATTCTTTGGTAAGAATAATAAACAATTCGACCAAATGGTTGCAGAACTTACCTCAACACAGGTGAGTGGCTTACTAAAGAGTGACAATCTAGACGATAAAGTAAAAGGTGAGATTGTCAGAGCTCGAAAAGAATCAATTCAAAAACTAGTTACCCAAGTAGGTAACGCCAATAATGTTTTGACCAATGAACTAAGAAAATTAAGTGGTGAACAAATAGAAACACTTGGCGCAGGCTTTGTTGGCACAAATATTGCTGACTTCAGCGACGACCAGTTTAAGAATCACATACTTAAGAGTAAAGAATTTACCGATAGTCAAAAACAACAATTTAAAGCTTCAAGAAAGAAAACTCAGATTGATCGTGTCGGATCAAGTGATATTACAGTTCAACAAAAACCATTTATCAAAACTAAAGCTGGTCAAAATGGCTTTACTGAAGTTGAAGTTAAAAAACCAAAAGAGATTGCAGAATTACCTCTTGATGTACTTACACACAACTCAGCTCAAACACATCTAACCGTACCTGTACTGAAAGAAATTGCTAAGAATGATAATTGGTCGGCTGACGATAAAGCTAAACTAAAACAATATATTAAAAACAACGGAGCTATCATGAATCAAGAATTTGATGACTACTTTAAAACTTCAAAAGCAATTGATGAGTTCGGTAATTAATCAGTGTTAATATGGCAACTAAAGAACAGAGAAATGAAAAATATGCAATGGCTACAGCTACCCAGCTGTACTTATATGAAGAACCGGCCAGTGGAGCTAAACTTAAAGCAATTGCTGATAAGTTTGCTCTAAATGATTCTAAGTATCCTAATTATGCATTGATTGTTGGTGACACCATTCTTGGTTTGCGTAAAATTACTGAATTATCCAATACTTTTGCTAACGATCTGGGCTTAACCTCAGAAATATCAACAAAATTAGTAGCTGATATAGCAGATTTTTTAGCACCTTTGGAAGACCCTAATTTTGTACCACCAGTATCGATAGATGAAGAGTCCGATGATAATGTAACAAAAAAATTACAAGACAATAAAGTCGAGGCGGATTCCATCCCTGAAAATATTCCGACTCACCACACCCACGATAGTTTATCCAACCTACCAATAGCCAAGCCTCAAACTTCGGCCAATCTATCTAGTCAACCACTACCAAACGAACCCTTTACCATCACCGGTGAAAAAGAAGATCTCTCCAAACCAAACAAAACCGTCGGTCCAGCCATCACTCCTCTTAAACCACTTGGCACATCAGGTAGTGACTTAGTGGGAACCAGTAACAAAACCGTGGTCAGTGTCCCACCACCAAATACCAAACCCACTCCACTGCCAACTACTGACAATAACACCCCTCAAAAACCACCCACTTTGCCAACCACTGATGTCACCCCAATAAGAACCATGAGTGAAGACGTTGATAGAATCCACGGCTATGGTGCCTATCAAGAAAAATACCCTCACCTATATTCTGATCCAGAAAAAGATAAAGCTATTATAAAAAGTGTTGCCCAGGATTCGCTTCTAAAAAGAACCAGCGTAGTCGATACTCCAAATTTTTCTACCGCCGAAAATAAAGACGGGGATAACTCTTAATAAGATAAGGGACCAAACTCACTTCAGATGTATAATAAGGGTACATGCGTTTTGAAGTACCACAGTTTATTGAAATTGAGGACAAGATTATTGGACCATTCACATGGAAACAATTTGTCTATTTGGCCGGTGGAATAGGGGTAGCAGTGGTGTTTTTTATCACCTTTCCTCTTATTATTTCTGTATTGATTGGATTGCCGGTCGCCATTCTAGCTTTACTACTAGCCTTTTATCCAGTCAACAACAGACCTTTTTCAGTTTTCTTAGAGTCAATCATTACTTTCTATAAAGGTACTCGGTTATTTTATTGGCGGAAACAAAATGAGACCGTGTACCGAGGCCGAACCCAAATCAGCCCAACCACAGACAGCCCGACCATATCAAAAATTCCGCACGGAAAAGCCAGTGGTATCAAATCACTGTCACACAAGTTGGAGATGCAATCTTTAGAAACACCAAAGTAATATGGCAAACAAATTCCAAGCAGCCACCCAAGACTTCGTACCGATTCGCGACATTAAAGAAAATGTGGTGATTCTAAAAGACGGTCGAATGTGTAGCATACTACTAGCTTCTTCAATCAACTTTGCTCTTAAAAGCTCCGACGAACAAAGAGCGGTTCTGGCACAATTTCAATCATTTCTAAATACTTTAGATTTTTCTCTACAGTTTTATATTCAGTCTAGACGACTGGATATCAGCCCCTACATCGCCCAACTTGAAGCTAGAGAAAACGCCCAAGACAATGACCTTATGAAAATACAGGTGCGAGAGTACATGCAATTTATTCGTACTTTTACCACCGAAGTAGATATCATGAGTAAAAATTTCTTTATTGTTATTCCTTACTCACCAGTGCCGGTTAATATTTCAGGTGGTTTTGGTAAAATATTTTCCAGCAAAAAAAGTAAGGAGATGCACGATGATAAAAAATTCGAAGAGTATAGAATCCAACTAGAACAGAGAGCTACCTTGGTCGAACAGGGTCTGATCAGAATCGGCGTTAGGACCGTACCACTTCAGAATGAAGAACTGGTAGAATTGTTTTATCATATATTTAATCCAAGCGACACGACCGGAGACGCTCCACGTATAAATTAATATGGGATTATTAGATTTTTTACAACCAAAGCAGACTACAAATTTTGATGACAACACCATACCGGCTGTTTCCGATGCTCTCCTCACTCTCGAAGATATTATCGCTCCTTCTGGAATTGAGATAAATACCAGAAGTATAAATATTAGTGGAACCTACGCTCGTACCTTCTTTACAGTGTCCTATCCTCGCTATTTAAATGACGGTTGGTTGGAGCCAATTTTAAACATCGAAAAAGAACTGGATGTTTCAATCGCTATTCATCCCATCGACACGGCCGAGACCCTAAAGAAGTTCCAAAAAAAAGTAGCTGAAGTACAGAGTCAGATAAATATAAGAGCTGAGCAGGGAATGGTTCGCGATCCTCAGCTAGAGGCCGCTTGGCGTAACTTAGAAGACCTACGAGACAAGCTCCAACAGGCTGAAGAAAAATTATTTAACGTCGGTCTTTACGTAACTATCTACGGTGAAGATGAATCGGTTCTAAATAAAACAGAATCAGAAATCAAAAGCATCTTAGATTCCAGACTAATCCACCTCAAACCAGCTTTGTTCCAACAAGAGCAGGGGATTAAGAGTGTTGTCCCTACCTGTACCGACGAACTTTTGATTCATAGTAAGTTCAACTCAGAACCACTATCAAGTTTCTTTCCCTTTGTTTCATTCGATCTTACGTCTGATTCGGGAATCCTATACGGCATAAACCGACACAACTCTTCATTGGTTCTATTTGACCGCTACCAACTAACCAACTACAACTCAGTTACCTTTGCTACCTCCGGAGCCGGTAAGTCGTACACCACTAAGCTAGAAATCTTGCGTTCCTTGATGTTTGGAACAGAAGTGATTGTTATCGACCCAGAGCGTGAATATGAATATCTGGCCGAAGCCACCGGTGGCCGATTTTTCAATATCTCTCTATCGTCGAGTCACCACATCAACCCCTTTGATTTACCGGCACCACAGACTGACGAAAACCCTGAAGACATCCTTCGCTCACACATGATAGAGATGATGGGTATGTTTCGTCTAATGCTTGGTGGTCTGACACCGGAAGAAGAAACTATTGTCGATCAAGCCATTAAAGAAACCTACGCTCTTAAAGACATTACCGGTTCGGCTGACTTCTCAAATCTAGAACCACCACTCCTGTCTGACTTTGAAATGGTTCTGGCGGGTATGGAGGGAAGTGGTTCACTGATTTCTAGACTCCAAAAATACTCCTCCGGTACTTGGGCCGGATTTATGAATAAGCCGACCAACGTTGATATTAATCAAAAATTTGTAGTTTTCTCACTACGTGACATGGAGGACGAACTCAAAACCGTGGCCATGTACATTATTACCAACCATATCTGGAGTGCGATTAGAAGAAGACTGACCAAACGATTGCTAGTGATAGATGAAGCTTGGTGGATGATGAAATCCGAAGATACCGCTTCTTTCTTGTTTATGTTAGCTAAGCGAGGTCGTAAATATTATCTTGGCATATCAACCATCACTCAAGACGTAGACGACTTCTTGCGTTCACCATACGGCATCCCGATGATTACCAACTCTTCACTCCAGCTTTTGATGAAACAGTCACCAACGGCCATCGATAACATCCAGCAGACTTTCAATCTGACTGATGAAGAAAAATTCCTCCTACTGGAATCCGGTGTTGGTGAAGGAATTTTCTTCGCTGGTATGAAACATGTCGCCATTAAAGTGATCGCTTCCTACACTGAGGATCAAATTATCACCTCCGATCCGTCACAAATTCTACAAATAAAGAAAGCCCGCGCCGAACTACAAGCCAACGCTTAGTAGTGTTATGCTATAGGTATGGCCAATACCGCTAGACAATTAGTAAACAAGGGTCGTCCTCACAATGTTAAGGTGGCGACTAAGGGCTCCACCACCTCAGCTCCTTTGGCAAAAAAAGGTACTTCTCCTTATGACCCTAACCGACGTTTTAAAGCTGGTAGTAATGTAATCGACTTTAATAAAGCCAAGGAGCAAAGAGATTCCCTAAAAAAGTCAGCGGTTGATTCAGGTTATTTGGTATCCAGCCATAAAACAATCGGGCCTTACGCCCAGCCGACTAACGTAAATTTACAATACAAATTACCCAACGAGAGTACCGGCTCAAAAATATTACAAAAAAGCCAAGCCAAAAAAATCCAAAACAACCAAATTTTGAACCAAACCGATGTTCAGTCAGTCAATCAGCCTAATCAAATAAACCAACCACCAATCATAAACGAACCAGAATTAGCCAGTCCTCCCAAGACCAGAAAAATAAAGTTAAAAAATAACCAGTCTTCTCTCGACTTAGCTTACCGATCCAAAGTGGTATGGACCACTTGGATACTGGTGTCTACAGCCATGTCTATTTGGTGGTTACAAGCCCTATTTTTTGGAGGTGGTTTAGCTATAACGTCGTTGGGATTATTAGCCACCAGTATTGTGGATTACGTAGGTAACATTCCAATTCTTGGTGACTTTTTGTCTTTTGTCACAGACTACGCAACCGAGTATGGTCTAGAAGTTACCGCTGGGGCGATGGCAGCGACTTCGGCCCTTATTTTAGTATTTGGTATTATGACCATGTTTGGTTGCTGGTTTGTCTATAAAATTCGTTTCATTGATTCAATGAATGGCGTTATGGGGGTATTTTTTCTATTTTGTTTAGGGTTATACGCTGTGCCGATTGTTAATTTCTTTCCTTGGGCGGTAGTCTGGCTAATAGTCGTCGGCATGTTATCAAAAAGAGGTGTTTGAAACTCAATATTTTCATTTTTCTGCGTGCTATCATTAAAGTATGAATTCCATTCGCCGGATTTGGTTTGCATATTGGTTACTGTTTTTCCTGTGTGTACCGATTTTATTTTTGGTTAATGCCCAATCAGACTACGAAGACGATGGTTATGGCTACGACGAAGACAGTGCTGATTATTTTGACGATACCGCTGATTACTACAGCGTTGTCGAAAACGCCAACAATTCCAGCCTACCAAGCACTAGTGAACTAGATCAGATTTTAGAGGATAATGGCATTTTGGTAGACGGGGTTTTCAATCAAGAAGCCTTTGATAATTATTACCAGCAACTCCAAACCAATTCATCAGCGGGTAGTCAGTCTAGTTTACCTAGTGCTAGTAGTATAATTCCGGCTCAATTTATTAGAGGGACCGAATTAAGCCCAGCCTCTAAAGACATGCTAGAAAAAGCTCTATCAGAAATTGAGGGCATGGAGAGTGAGTACGACAGCAATCTCGGTACTAGTGGCGGCGCTTTTCAGAATCTCCAGTCCAATCAAGCCGTCACCATAAGTGCTCAACCTCGTTTTCCTGACCCAGGCGAAAAGGTCAAAATCACCCTTGATGATTACTCGATAAACAGCACCGGAGCCAGTATTTTTTGGTATGAAGATGGAGTGGTTTTGAGTCAGTACGACAACCACCGACAAATTGAAGTGATCGCCCCCGACATCGGAGCTAGAAAAAGAATTTCCGTTAATCTGGTGTTGAATAACGGTGTTACTGTTAGCACCTTTTATATAATCGCCCCAACTAGAGTCGATATCATCGTAGACGCTCTTACCAACAAACCGTTATTTTACCAAGGTAGCACCTTACCAACCCAACAAACCCCTATCAATGCCACCGCCAACCTATACACCGGCTCACCGACCCTAAACAGCAACTACAGTTTTGTTTGGAAAATAAATAATAAAGTAGCCAATGGTGGCCCAACCAGAGCTGGCAATACTTTTAGTTTCACTCCACCACTTCGTCGTGAGATTAGATTAACAGTTGATGTTTATGATCTAGACGCTAGGGTAGTAGGAAGCAAGACGGTCGTGGTACCAATAGTCGAATCGGAGATTCTTTTCTACGAAGACAATCCTCTACGTGGTCTAAACGACAGGGCTCTAAAAAACTTCTCTCTAGTAGCTGATGAAGTAACTGTCAAAGCCGAACCCTACTTTGTACCTTTGGACATATTGAATGGGGAAGATAGTCAAATTAAATGGACCCTAAACGGTCGTCAGGTCGAAAACGATTCGAGCAATCCGCTAGCCATCACCCTGCGTAAAGACAGTGGCCGAGGCAACTTTTCAGTCGGATTAAATTTATTCAATCCCGAACAATTACTGAGTCAGGTGGAAGATTCCTTTAATATCCAATTTTAGTTTATGCGAATTTCACTTTTTATCACCATTTTCACTATCTTTCTTACCTTTCTACCATCGGACACTTTGGCGGCACCTTGTCGTTACGTGGTTTGTGTTACCAGCGTTGATAATGGTGTGGTTGGTACAGTTTCAAACACTAGACAGGTACCGTTTAACACCGACTACAACTTAGACGGTTCTTTTAGCAACGTCAATGTTGAGGACCGTGGAATCGGCCCTGGCATTAATCCGTTAGCCGGCGAAAGGGTACCATATCAAGCCATGGTAGGTATTCCTAATGTTGACGAAAATAATCTTGACATAGAGTCCTACCTCGGTGGAATCTATTGGTTAGCCATCTTTGTGGCAGCCTCTTTAGCGGTCCTTAAGATTGTGGTGGCTGGTGTTAAGTACGTTGGTTCAGACATTGTGACTAGTAAAGAAACTGCCAAAAAAGATATCTGGGGGGCTTTATTTGGGTTAACTATAGTGTTGGCGGCCGTCATAATTCTGAATACCGTTAACGACCGCCTTACCAATTTTGATATTTTCGCTAACGCCCGTAACGAAGAGGCCGGACAGGCTAGAGCCGGTGCTAGTGGAGTTGAAGCTCAATCTTCTAACGCTTTTGTCTTAACCTGTGGTGATAATTCCGGCATTAGTTGTACCAACAAAAAACCAGGGGGCTTTATTAGTGCTGATTACGCTGAATTAAGTAGCACTACAGCTGCTTCTGACAGTGCTGCTGCCCAAGCGGCTAGAGAAAACAACGAAGCTGGTAATGACGCTAAAAAGTCTGAGGCTACCAACAATGTTAATCAGGCCGCCAATGATACTTACGAAGGAAACAAAGCCTCTCTTACCGCCAATAGCCAAAGGGCCGGTTCAGGTAGTGAAGGCGGTAGCAACACCGGGACGGGTGAGTGGAGTGGCAAGGCAGCTGGTTTTTCGTGGTGTTCTCCAGGATTAAAGAATCCTTGTGCCAGTGGCTCATTTAGTACGATTGAAAGAAGTTGTACTCAAAATTCACAAGAATATGAATTGACGTATGTTTGTAATTAACCGTTGATTAACTATGAATAAAAAAATCTTATTTTTGCTTGGTGGCCTCGTACTAATCGCTCTAGTAGCTATTTGGGTTTACCTGCTTTTCTACGGCACCCCAGAGAGTCCAGAAGAAGTATTCACCAATCTTGGTTTTGGCAACCAAACAGATACCGTCATCTTACCAGACACCCCGATTATTGAAGAAAATCTGGTAGATGTGGCCTCCTCACCACTGACCCAACTAACCCTAAGACCAGTGGCTGGCTTTTGGGTCGGTGAAAATTTATTGCTCTACACCGAAAGAGGTACTGGTTATATTTATGAAATCAATCTGAATACTGGTGAGGAACTAGCTGTCACCAAAACCACTTACCCAAGGGTGGTCGAGGCTGTTTTTGCTCCCAACGGACTTTCCGCTGTCTACACCAACCAAGATAATTACCAAAGTGTCAGTTATTTAGTAAAATTTGATGTTGACGGTACCAATGAATCAATTAATCTTCCTCCCAGTGTAAGCGATATCGCCTACAAGGATGATGAGACTATTTTGTACACCAGCCCAGATGATTTTGGCACCATTGGCTATGAGTACAACTTCAACACCTTAGAAAGAAAAGAGTTATTTAAATTCCCAATGTTCCAAATGCATATGATTTGGGGTGGGGGAATAGATAATATTTACGCTTACTCTGCTCCGTCTCCACTTTTGGAGGGTTCGGCTTTTAAGATAACCGACAATCGTCTAGTCCCGATTGGTAAAGCTGGTAATGGTTTGGTAGCTATCGCTAACGACAACCTACAAACCTTCTCTTATATAAATAATAAACGCTACCAAAATGAATCAATTTTTGGTAATAAGTTGCCAACTATTTTGATTCCCGAAAAATGTGATTTTGTCGGACCAAACGCCGGTAGCCTAGTCTGTGGTATCCCTAGCGGCAACCTAAATTCTAACTTTTTAGACAATTGGTATAAGGGGATTATCTCTACCAACGACACCATTTGGGGTATAGACTTGGTTGAAAACTCTATTTTAAAATTTATAGACCTCCAAGCCGTAGCCGGCCGACCACTTGATGTCACTGACACTAAAGTCAAACCAAACGGGGTCTTCTTTATCAATAAAAACGACCATACTCTCTGGCAATATAACCCCCTATTAGAAGAAACCTCTATCGATGAAAACACCACCGACACATCAAGCGCCGATGATTTGGAAGATTACGTCGCCGAAGATTATGTTGAAGGATAAAACTAAAATCTAACCATGCCCAAACCCCTCCTCATCCTCACTCTCTTCCTTCTACCCACCATCACTTTAGCTGACAGCGGTCTCGTCACCTG
>JAGQME010000018.1 GCA_020428795.1 Candidatus Kaiserbacteria bacterium | reverse complement strand
AACGATCTCATTAAACGAGTCTTTATTTAATTTCTTGATACGTCTATTTAGTTTTAGGTATTCATGTACGTCAATTAAAAAGCCACCACGTAGCAACCACTCCTGGTCATTATTTAGCGTTCCTTGTTCATCAATAAAAAAGAATCGTGTGCTATTAGCCATACATAAGACACATTATACTTCTAAAATAAAAAGCACGGTAAACGTGCTTTTTGAATTTCTAAGGTAGTCGGGTCACACCGATACTTAGTTGTCTTGGCGGAGAGAGAGGGATTCGAACCCTCGAAGAGCTTTCACCCTTAACGGTTTTCAAGACCGCCGCCTTCAACCACTCAGCCATCTCTCCATTAATATTCAATTTGTGACAGGTACTTTAGCACTTTTTTAGCTTTGAAACAAACCTGTTCCGAGAGTTTTTGTATTTTGTTATAGCTTGGTCTAATAGTTATAAAAACCGCTAGACTACGACCCATTACCCGTTGTGCTATGATGATACTTATGAGAAAAATGGGAATTGATTACGGGAGCAAAAGGGTGGGAATAGCCCTAACCGATGAATCTGGAAAAATGGCTTTTCCGCACGATGTTCTTACAAACGATGCTAATTTATCAGAGAATATCACTACAATTATCACTGACAAAAATGTTTCAGAGATAGTGATTGGACATTCTAAAAAATTAGATGGTAGTGATAATGACATACAAACACAGATCGAATCCCTTATAACCGACCTTACCCTAGCTACCGGTCTGCCGATTCATTTAATACCGGAGCAATATACCACTCAAGCTGCTCTCCGTATTCAAGGTCGAAATAAAATGACCGATGCTTCGGCGGCCTCACTTATATTGGATACTTACTTAGAAAATAATAAATGATTTATGATTTCTTATGATGATTTTGCAAAATTAGAAATTAAAATCGGCACTATCAAAAGTGTCGAAGTGGTTCCAGAAGCGGATAAATTATTAAAACTGATGGTGGATGTGGGGGAAGAGGCTAATAGACAAATTATCTCTGGAATTAGGGAATTTTTTCCGGAACCAGAAACTCTGGTTGGACTTCAGTGTCCATTTTTGACCAATCTAGAAACACGGGTGATAAGAGGTTACGAGAGTCAGGGTATGATCTTGGCTACCTCTACTGACGAAGTATTTTCGTTGTTAGTACCACATGCACCAATACCAAGTGGTTCTTTGGTGAGATAATATAATTCAATTATGTTTGGTCACAAAAACTCCAGACCGAGTCATAAGGTTTCTGACTGGATGCATTCTCCGCATTCACTTTTTATCTTAGGAGCAATTTCTTTTGCTGAATCAGTTTTTGCTCCAATTATAATTGATCCTTTTTTGGTCGGGATGGTGATGACTCATCGTAAAAGATGGAAACTATATGTCTTGGTAACTATTGTGGCCTCGGTGCTAGGCGGACTTTTTGCTTATATGTTGGGGCTATGGTTTTTTGATACGGTTGGTTTGGCTTTGATAAATTCCAGTGGTGTTCAGTCTGAATTCTCTTCTATTTCTGAGAGTTTGGATAAGAATGGTTTTGTGTTTGTCTTGATTGGAGCCTTCACTCCAGTCCCTTATAAATTAGTAGCTCTAGCTAGTGGTTTTTTGAAGATAAGTTTATTAACCTTCATTGTCGCTTCCGTTTTTGGTCGAATATTTAGATTGGGATTGGTGGGTATCGCTGCTTATTATTTGAGTCCAAAGGCTTTGCCAATGATGCAAAGAAATCATTACCTAGTCGCTTTGACTTTGGGCGGAATTCTTATTTCTTATATCGCTATCAAATTATTTGTGTGAGTTAGATTGGGTCTAGCCGATTGAGGTGGCGTATAATAAACGTATGTCGTTCTTGAGTTCGGTAAACAAAATATTGCCACCAGCCTCATTCTTAGAAATGCGGAGCATTGGTGTCGATATATCAGACACTTCATTAAAGTATATAAAATGCGTACCAAATCAACACGCTGGTGAGGGTTTTTTGGTATCTGATTTTGGCGATGTAGATATCGAGTCGGGGGCTTTGCACCGAGGGGTAGTAAATGATCAGAGTAAGTTGACCGATGCTTTGAAAGAAGTTAAGGAAAGATCAAAGGCCGAAATGGTTAGAGTTTCTTTGCCGGAGGAGAGGGCTTATTTGTTTGAAACAACAATTGATCGAAATACATCGCATAAAGATATTTTGGGTTTATTGGAGTTTAAGTTGGAAGAGAACGTACCTCTTTCACCAAGAGATGCTTTCTTTGATTATGAGTTTATTCCAAGTATTAGTGAACAAAAGAACGTGGCGGTGTTGGTGACTGTTTATGCTAGAGAGACGGTCCAGAGTTATTACGAGGCTTGCCGAGCGGCTGAACTAATTCCACTTTCGTTTGAGGTTGAGGCTCAAGCTATCGCTAGAGCCTCAATTCCCAAAAATGATACTGGCACTCACATGATTATTGATTTTGGAAAAACTAGAACGGGAGTAGGGATTGTTCACCGAGGTGTGTTGCTATATACCTCGACGATCGAGATCGGGGGAGCAGATGTTTCAAGCGCTATGCGTGAGGTGATTGGTGATCTAGAAGAGGGGGAGTTGACTAAGATAAAAAACACACAAGGTTTAGTTCCTAACAAAGAAAATCCCGCCTTAACCAAAGCCATTAGTAAAAGTATTGATAGTATTGCCGATGAATTAAAGGTAAGGATTCAGTATTGGAATTCAAAAAATAGCAGTGATGAAGATCGTTATCTTGAGTCCGCTATTTTGTGTGGTGGTAGTGTAAATATGAAAGGCATCCAAAGATACTTAACTGATTCACTTGATTTGGATTCAGTACGGGCTGATGTCTGGGGAAATGTTTTCATTAAAAATCAAGACGTACCACCGATTGAGCAAAGATTTGCTTATGGTTATGCGACTGCTGTTGGTTTGGCTCTTGGTTCATATTTATAAATTATGATTAATTTAATTCCACCTGAAGCTCAAAAAAGTATCCGTCGTGAGTATCGGATGCGAGCCTTGAGTGTCTGGAGTATTTTTATTGCTCTTGGTTTGGTTTTGTCTACGGTGTTGCTATTACCAGCCTACGTACTTATTTCTGGTCAGTCTGATGTCTACGCTACCGCTTATAACGATGCTGAAAACCAAGTTGAAGAATTTAAAGAAATTGAAAAAAAGATTACCGAGAGTAATCAGGTGGCTAAAGAGTTACAAGCGCTGGAGGTGGCTGTACCGATTTCTGAGTATATTGAAGTTGTTAAAAACAGCGCCAATACGGGGATTTTAATAACTTCATTTAATACTAACATCGGTGATGCAAAAAGTGGTGACAGTATTTCTATTGCCGGTGAAGCCGACAACCGACAAGTGCTTTCAGAGTATAAAAATTCTCTAGAAGAGACTGGGTATTTTGTTAGGGTAGAGTTACCGCTTTCTAGTTTGGCCAGTGAAACAGATATTAAGTTTACTATGCAGTTGGTAATCACTGAATCTAAAAAATCATGATCTTAAATAGAACAAAAACCAAATTAGCTATTTCTCTCTTGATTATGTTTACTTCGGTCGGGGTTTTTTCGTACACTTTGGCAAAAGTTTTAAAGAAGAGTTCTTTGCTTGAGTCTCAAGTGGAACTAATAGCGGCTAATTCAGCTAAGGCTCAAGAATATAATGACCTCAAGAATTTATTGGAACGCACAAAAAATGATCGAACACAATTGTATTCATTTATTCTTCACGAAGACGATATAATTTCTTTTATTTCACAGCTAGAAGAAGACAGTCGGCGGTTGGGGGTCGGTGTAAAAATAACTTCGCTTAATGTTAAAAAAGAAGAGGGTGGGGCAGACATGCTAGATGTTGAAATGACTTTTGAAGGAACTTCTTTGCGGGCTAAAGAATTGCTCTTGTTGCTAGAAACCTTGCCGTATGTCAGTGAGTTAACCTCTTATTCATACCGAGTCGATAATACCAACGCTTCTTTAGATAATACTGTTTCGGGTAATATACGTTTATTGGTGACTATTCAAAAATATGAATAAAATTACTAACATTTTGAAATCACTCAAAACCTCTAATCAGGGTGGGGTCACTCACGTGGATAAAAGATTAACTCACCCTAGGCGGGATTGGTTGCTTGGAATGTTTTTCTTTACCCTGATCTTGGCTTCAGGTTGTGTGCTCGGCGGGGTGTTGTTTGCTAAACATAATGACATAAATATCAATAGTTCAGATATTGAGTTAAACCTGCCTCGCTACAATGAAAGAAATGTAGAAGCGGCTTTAACGAAGTTTGTCGATAGAAAACACCAATATCAGAATATTTTGTCAAAAGCTGTACCACAACCAGTAGAGTCTGTTTCGACTAGTACGGAATTAGAAACGACAACAGAAAGTGATGATCAGGTGGGTGAGAGTGGTGAGAGTTTGGGTTTGGATAATACCATTGATGTTAATGCTGGAGAAGCTGGTCTGCTTTTGGTTGAGTAATTCAAATGGTTTTTATTTTGTTAAATCAATCATTTGCTTGGTGTCCTGTATCATTATTTCGATAATTTTGGCGATGGTGTAGGTTTCGTCTAAATTCACTGATTGGTAAAAATCGGTCACACCGTACTGATTGAAGTTTTTATGATTTTGGGTTGGGTACACTTTGGGGTGTTTGGTGATGTGGTCGAAGGTAAACCATTTTCCTAAGGATAAAAGTTTTTCAGCGTAATCTTTGGTATCTCTGCCGTATCCGGCGTAACCTTGAAGTAGTTTGCTGTACCGTCGCTCTTGTAGCTGAATACTGGCATATAATCCTTCTTCTATTTTATAGCAGATTTGAGCTATGCCTTGTGCTCTTTGCATGCCGTAGGAAATATATAGAGTGCCTTTTTTGGGTTCTTTAGGAAAGGTCCCAAAATGAATCTGTGCATTTGGAATAGATTTAATTAGCTGTTGGTGTACTAATGAACCAAGTGATTGGTATTTAATTTTTAGATAGACATCAGCCATGCGGAGATCTTTAAGTAGAGACAAGGTTTGGTCGGTGTCTGGTTTGTAGAATGTAAAATAATCGGATTCTGATACTTCTACTTTTTCAAGAGCGCTACTGATAAAAGTTATGAAAAATACATAGTCACTGATTATGAATTTGTCGTAGGGGTCTTTGATGTCTGGTGCCAGTTTGTTAAGGGCTAGAGCGAGTGTTTGGTATGACATAGTGTGCCAAAAAATATCATGAACAGGAATTTTATCTGTTTTTGTAAATTCAGGTCTAGTTAGGGTGAGTAGAAGAAAGTTCTGATGGTCTTTATGATTGTGACTGTATTCTTTTAGTTGTTCAATGTACGGGATACTTTTGACTTTGTTTTCAATAATGAGTTCCTGACCATTGGCAAAGTATAAATAAATATCAATATTTTTTTGTTCTCGTTCAACCTTTATGATAGTGAGATCGCCGGTTTTGTCCTTTAGATAGGGGGCGAATAATTGTCCAACCAAGGTGGGATATTTTCCAGCTAACCAAGCCATAAAGTTGCTATGAAATAATTCCTTTGAGCCCAGTGACAACTGAAAGAGAGGGGAAGTCTTTATGGCTTCGATTTGGTTTTGGCGGGTCGAGATAGGTGACATGACTTAATTTTTGGGTTTATATTAGATTGACCTGATGTAATGGGGAATAGTAGCTTAAATAGGGTAGTTAGTCATTAATCGAACCCAGTTTATGGTTATCCTATATTACTCTAAGTTGTGCACCGGTCCTACTTGACATTGATTTTTTGCAGGAGTATGTTGTGGTTATGGCCCTCGGGATGGGCCGGAAAGGAGAGAGTTATGTCTACCCCCGAAATACTCAGATGGGTCAATAGGGGTCTCGATCGTTACTCGCTGGCGGAGCTCATGCTGTTGCGGGAGCAAGAAGTGAGAAACGATGAGCGTCATGATAGGCGCAAAAGAGATACCTTGCCACTGGTCTGAACTTTTACAAGAGGCGGAAGACATGCCTCAGAAAAACACTGTTGCAAAATGCAACGTAGGGCGCCCGATAAATTCACCAATTTATTTCTATATTTTGATTTTCAAAAACGGGCGCTTTCTCTTTTTTAATTTTTCTAAAGACTGAAGCCAAACCATCGGCGCAAAGCGCCGATGGTCGCCTGTATGTACCGACCTATTTCCCCTTGGCGAATTTTTTGTTATGCTTCACTCCAAGTAGTATTTAGGTTATTCTTTAATCAGAAGCTACTTAAGAGATATAGTTTTTACTTTTGAGTATTTCACTCAGTAAAAAATTTCTTAGACCATTTTTGCCCTCATAGTTTAATGGATAAAACGAGAGGCTTCTATCCTTTTGATGTGGGTTCGATTCCTACTGAGGGCACCCAATAGTGAGACCTACTGAGGGGGGTTAATACCCCACTAATCTCAGTAAGTCTAGCGAAACAATAAACCACCCAATCGGGTGGTTTATTGTTTATGCAATCGAATCAAAATGTTCTCGAACTGTCTTTCCTTGATAGGTCCAGTAAATCGTCCCTTGTACCGCTTTCCAATCTTTCCCAAATTGTTTTTTGAGCACATCTTTTGCAGCAGTCGAAAGTGAGGTTTCCTTGCCTTTGAACTTTATCTTTCCGTTAGGTAACACTATCGCAACTATGTTTTTATAGATTTCTCCATCAACAAAAAGAAGCTTTGCACCGTCTGGGATACCTGCTTGAGCAAACTTACTCTTCGACTCTTCTTCCTGTCGCACCTTACCTTTGTGTTCACGAATGAAATCGCAAACCCGCTCTGGATGTTCTTCAATAAATTCCCGTCTTCGGTTTAGTCGCTTATCCGAAAAATGTTTTAGTACTTCTTGTTCTAGTAGTTCAGCATTCTCTAATTCAAAACTTTCGTATATCTGAAAGCGAGTCGGAACACCTGTCTTGTTCAAATCATTTAGTCGCTTTTCTAAATTATTCGTAATACCTACCTTACAAAGGCTCGGCATAGAGATATTGGTAATGACATAAAGAGTAGTTTTCATAACTTATGAATTACCACTCAAAGATATCTACAATATCTACAATCGCACCTTTAATGCGGTCAATGATTCCTTGTCGTTTAAGTACACTTGGTGTCTCTGGTAAAAGAGCAATAATGTCATCTCCTAAAGGAGTCCTCTGTGTATAGATATACTCACCAATAAGATCTTGGAAGGATTCGAGATTGATATGTTCATCTTCTGCAACTTTTCGTAGAGCACTAGAACGTTCACTGTCCCAGAACTTGGCAAATTCAGCTTCAACATCTTCTGAACGGCCGATCTGAGGGAGGTTTTCTTTAATGAACTTTTGTATGAGTTCCTTCTTCTTACGAAGCTGAATATCACGATCAAAGATCTTAAGGATTTCATCAGTCTTTTTAGCTCTAAGTGTGTCTGACGTAACATCCTTAAGCCCTGCGATTAGCTTGATAATGTAGTCAAAATTTACAATATCAGTCGCAACAAGCTCCAATTCAAAATCAATCTGATCTAGTACGGATTCAAGTTGTTTACTGTCTTTATTCTTTCGCTCCTCGTACACATCAAGATACTTACTTTGGTAGTCATAGAATTCTTGCTCAGTTATACCTAAATCAGCGAAATCAAATTCAGCAAAGGTTTCGAGTGATGATTTGATGCGAAGGAGGTCACGGAAACTCTGAACAAATGACGCTTTTTCTTCCTCACTTTGAATTTGATCCACATCTTCGACATTTGGAACCTTCTCACGAAGCTCTTCTAACTTGGCGCCAAACTCCTTCTTCTGTTCTTCGTATGGTTTCTTAAATACCACTTCTTTAGCGTTTTCATCACCAAAAAGTGCCAACGCTTTATCGGTATTCTTTTTCAGATTACGAAACGAGACAATGTTACCGTGCGGTTTATCTGAGTTGAGTAGACGGTTGGTGCGTGAGTACGCTTGAACCAAGCCGTGATAACGAAGATTCTTGTCTACATATAAAGTGTTTAGCCGAGGACTGTCAAAGCCTGTCAAAAACATGTTTACTACCAAAACCAAATCTACTTCTTTATCTTTGATGCGTTGTTGAAGGTTTTTGTAGTAATCGTAGAAGGTGTCTGTTGAATAATTAGTACCGAATTCGTCATTGTATTCTTTTATACATCGTTCTAGAAAATCTCGGGAGTGTTCATTTATAGGAGCGTCGGTATCAGTAAACACATCTGCATCAAGCATGTCTGAACTTTCATCTTCATTTGCCTGATAGGTAAAGATGGTGGCAATTTTGAAATCCTCGGGCTTCTTGGCTTTAAATAAATTGTAGTATTTCTTCAACACTTCAATACTCGGAGTAGCAAAAATAGCATTGAACTTACCATTCTTAGTCTTTCGCTTCCAATCTTGCAAAATATACTCAGTGATTTTTTGGAGACGGTCATCTGACTCCAAAATCTCTTTAGTGTTAATGCCCTCAACTTCCATATCAGCAAAGATGTCCGCATCGAGTGTATCCTGTTCCTTTTGAGTATATTTACCGACATATTCAACAGCAAAGCCGAGTACATTACCGTCAGAAATGGCGTTTGTAATGATGTACTTATGTAAACACTCTTCAAATACATCCACCGTAGTCACACCACCAACATTATTGTCCGCAAAGATTGGTGTACCCGTAAAGCCAAATAGTTGTGCCTTCTTGAAGAAATTCTTAATGCGAGCGTGAGTTTGTCCAAACTGACTTCGGTGACATTCATCAAAAATGATAATCACCTTTTCATCAGCCAAGTCTGCAAACTGATTAAGATACCCCTCCCGACCAATAGCGATGTCTAGCTTTTGTATAGTGGTAACTATTAGTTTACGTGTAGGATCTTTAAGTTGGTCAACGAGAGTACGAGTACTACTTGTCCCATCTACTGACCCAGCGGAGAAGGAGTTGAATTCTTTTGTAGTCTGAATATCTAAGTCCTTACGATCAACCACGAAAAGTACTTTCTTAACTTCAGGGATATCTGAGAGTATCTGACTAGCTTTAAATGATGTTAACGTCTTACCTGAACCAGTTGTATGCCAGATATAGCCATTTTTAGATGATTCCTTTACTCGATTCACAATACGTCGTACCGCAAAGTATTGATATGGTCGAAGAATAAGCGGAATGTGAAGTGACTCAGCAAGCACGATGTATTCTGCGATCATCTGCGACACTGCACACTTCTCAAGAAAGACAGAAGCAAAGTCTTCCAAACGAGTAATCTTTTGATTATTTTCATCCGTCCAATAAAACGTTTGCTCAAAAGACTGTTTTGGATTGTTTGAGAAATACTTAGTATTTACCCCATTTGAAATAACGAAGATTTGAATGTATTCAAAGAGACTGCCTGCATATGAATGTTTGTGATAGCGTTGGATTTGATTGAAGGCCTCCTTCAACTCCATTCCCCGACGTTTCAGTTCAACCTGCACCAAAGGCAAACCGTTTACAAGTAATGTCACGTCGTAACGATTTTTATATGAACCAACTTGGGTAATTTGCTGAGCGACTTGGTACTCATTCTTACACCACTGAGCCATATTAAAGAAACGTACATAGAGTGTACTTTCATCATCACGCCTAAGCGCAAAGCGGTCACGAAGTGTTTTTGCTTTATCAAAGCGATCTCCTTTGTTGAGATGGTTTAGGATTTGTGAGAACTCGCTATCTGAGAAAGTGACACCATTAAACTTACCTAATTGAGCACGTAGATTAGCTACCATTGCATCACTATCAACCAGCACGACAGACTCAAACCCCAATCCCTGCAGTTGCTTGAGGAGTGTTTTTTCTAGTTCTTGTTCTGATTGATGAGTCATAGACCTCTATATAACCTAATAATTACGAATTACACAAACATTTTCTGGAGAAGTCCTCTTTTCCAAGTCTCTGCTTTCTCGATCTGCTTTGATTTAAATTCAATAAGTTCATCAATGGATTTAAGAAAATTACTGATTTCAAGTTGTTCATCTTTTGAAGTTGGCACCGTAACTTTAATTTCTTTAAAGTGTTTGAATTTTAAATTCCAAGTATCAGAAGTGAGTCCTTGCGAATAACGATAGAAATCAAACACCACTCTCGGCATTTTGAATAAATAACCAAAGAAATCGGGGTCACCATTCTTCGGAGCAACGACCGTGTACGCTGGACTAACAACACCCTCAAAAGCAGAAACTCCAGAGGCTCCTTGCCACATTCTCATTGTGTTATAAGCAATGTCGTTTTTACGCACGACTTTGTAATTTGATTTGTCACCGCTGGAACTATCCTTCTTTAGTGAATCATCATATTTTTTCACACCGTTCTTCATCGTAATCGAAAGCAGATCATAGTTTTTACTACCAGCTCTTTCAGTTCGCTCTTCTATAATTTTCCCAAGTCTCACTGTTTGCCAATCAGGAAAATTCTTTCCATTTTTATCTTTAAAACGTAACTCCTGCGAGAAGATTTTTTGCATCATTCCTGTCTTGTATACCTCAATCTTATCTTTCTGTGACTTGAGATTCACAACATATTCATCAATTTTAGATAAGTAATCGGAGATTTTTTTCTGCTCTTGTATTTCTGGATAAATAACATCCAGTGAAGCGAGGTGGGAACTGTACAAATGGTAAACAGTAACTCCTTGAACTAGACGCATCACATCTTTCTTGTGCGAAGAAATGTAGTAAGAAAAAAATAGATTATTAAGTGCTTCAGAATTAATAATCAAAATATCACCACCCAATATTACATTTTCTTTATTAATGGCACTCGCTGTAGCCAAGCCGCTTGGCGTAACATCAGATGTCGGCATTAGAACATCGTTTTCTATACTTAATTTTGACTTTTCCTTTGATACGTTGGTCTTGGATTTAATTTCGGATATTAAATTTCCATACTGAGTAAAAAGTTCACCATAGTGAATACATTCATTTACTCCATCAAGGGAAATGTCCGATTTAGCAAGTGGACTTCCCTTACTGAAACGGGCGACTTTACCTAGTCTTACCTTATTCCAATTATTTTTATAGCCAGGGAAACGCAACTCAGGTGCACTCTTAAGTTGTCTGGGGAATTTAGACATAGTTAAAACGGTTTTTTAATTCCAAGTTCCTGACAAGCCATGTCTATAGCTAGCTCTAATTTAGCTTCGTTATTTTTCAAGTCCTTCAAATCAGCTGCAATAGCGCCAATGTCAATTAATGCCTCTTCTTCGAAGGTATCTACATAGCGAGGAATGTTAAGGTTAAAATCATTTTCCTTAATTTCCTCCAACGGTGCGTTATGTGAGAATTTATCAATCTCTTTTCGGTGACGATATGTATCAAAAATCTTTTCAATATGTTCATCATCTAAAAAGTTTTGGTTTTTACCTTTACGAGAGTCTCTTGAGGCTTCAATAAAGAGAATGTTGTCATCTTCCTTACGGCACTTCTTAAAGACTAGAATTGTTGCAGGAATTGCTGTTCCGTAAAAAAGGTTAGCAGGCAGACCTATGACCGCATCTAGATAATTTAATTTTTCAATTATGTACCTGCGTATATGCCCCTCAGCGCCCCCACGAAATAGAGCACCGTGTGGGAGAACAACAGTCATTGTTCCATTATCAGCAAGGTGGTGAAGCATGTGCGTGACGAAAGCATAGTCAGCTGCTCCCTTCGGAGCAAGTCTTCCATATTGAGAAAATCGATCATCTGCAGAAAGTGTTGGATCTGTATCACCTTTCCACTTCGCTCCAAATGGTGGATTGGCTACCACAGCCTCAGCTTTTAGGTCTGACAACTTATCGTCAGTAAGAGTGTTGCCGTTCTCGATATCAAATTTCGAATAGTGAACACCATGCAAAATCATATTCATGCGGGCCAGGTTATAGGTAGTCGTGTTGTACTCTTGTCCATAGTAATGAGCGATTTCTGCATAGTCTCCAAGACGCAGAAGGAGTGAACCAGAGCCACAGGTAGGGTCATAAACTGAACGAAGCTTTTTCTTCCCGTCAGTCACAATCATTGCCATCAAGCGCGAAACCTGAGCGGGAGTATAGAATTCACCCGCTTTCTTCCCAGCCCCCGCAGCAAACTGAGAAATAAGATACTCATACGCATCCCCCAGAACGTCGCTCTTGGCGTCTTCGAGTCTAAAATCAATCTTTGATAGATGCGAAAGAATTGCAACGACTCTTTCGTTTTTAATCTTTTCTGATGACCCGAGTCTCACTGAGGCAAGGTCTACATCTGCAAACAAACCTTTGAAGTCATCTTCACTATCAGTACCAGAAGAAGTCTGTTCAATTGAGTTAAGTACGGCTTTAAGGTCTTCGAGTACGAACTTGTCGTCACCTCGTTCACCATTACCTTTTTTAACAAGTTCCACAAAGAGCTGGTTTGGCAACAAGAAGAATCCGAGTTTTTCCAGTGAATGTGTTTTGACTGCTGCTATGTACTCTTTATCCTTCTTTACATCTAAACCGGCAAAGGCACGCTTGTCTGCTTTTAAAAGTTCTTCGTTAGCATATTTCTCAAGCTTTTCAGAAAGATATTTATAGAAAATGAATCCAAGAATGTAATTCCTGTATTCATCTGCGTTCATACTGCTTCGTAGCGTATCGGCTACCGCCCATAGTTGTTTCTCTAGAAGTCTTTTTTGTTCGTCTGACATAGCGGTTTATTTTAAAAGCTGATTAATACTTACTCCTAAAGCGTCGGCAATCTTTTCTACTGTATGAACCCTAGGGTCGGGTGTCACCCCACGTTCAATCTTAGATATCGTGTGGTAATCAAGACCTGTATCTCTCACCAAATCGCTTTTTGAGCGACCTGTTTTTTTCAACAACTCTTTGATATTTGCTCCAATTTTTGAATCAAGCTTTTCGTTCATGTAAAAGTCTTGCTTAGCATAATTATACCAATAGTGAGAGTCGTAAATTCGCACTGGTGTGAACAAGGAAGTCATATTATTTACCTAAACTTATAGTTTTATTTGCCAGCAGAAGTCTGGTTTTCAGACAGGATAATAGCTCACGTTTTTCATGTACCTGTCCTTCCCTGAGTATGTACTTAGCGTAGTTTCTTATCTCGATATCTTTCACTTTTACCTTAGTCTCTTTTTCATTAAGTAATCCGGCTTGAAACTTTTTATGTCGTTCGATCTCATCTTTTATCTTATTGCGCATACCAATCTCATTAAACTCAATGCTGTCCATCATCTCAGTTAGCTGCTCTATGAGATCTTCTTCGTTTATGTACCCACACTTGCAGTTTTTGTCGTTGTGCTTCGTACATCCGTAATACACGTAGCGGTGCACATTTCCATTCTTTTGTTTCTTGTACTTCTCGTCGGCTGTTATACCCGAGCCACACAGACCGCAGGTTATTAACTTAGTGAATGCAAACTCCTTACTCTGCATGCCGTTTTCACGAGTGTTTTGTACTTTTATTTTTTCCTGTACTTGATCGAAAAGAGCTTTGCTAATGAGAGGTTCGTGCGCTCCCTTGTACCACTCACCACTTCCTTTCGGGTATTCAAACGTGCCGTAGTAGAAGTGGTTGCGAAGGACCATGTATAAATTACCAAGATATAAAAATTTACCTGTTCGTGTTTTGAACTTCACCTCGTCACGAAGCCAGAAGTACAACTGACGGCCGGTGATGTTTTCGTAAGCGATCTTCTCAAACATCTTTTTCACTATTGGTGCTCTCTCGGGATCTATTTCAATGTGACACCGTTTATCAGTATGTTTGCTGTTCATGTAGCCAGTTGGAGCAATACATGGATAGAGTCCCATCTCACAACGTGCCCGCATACCCCGCTTTACGTTCACTACCTTGTTATCATTTTCAAGTTTGGCTTGCGAGCCAAGAATCATCAGGAGAAACTTCTCGTTTGGGTTGTTACTGAATTTCTGTCCGTACGTTCGTATCTCTTGCAGTACTCCTGAGTCCATCAGGTCCACGATTCTACCTAAGTCACCAGCGTTCCTTGAAATTCTGTCAGGAGCCCACGTTAAGATGCCGTTGAACTTACCTAGTTTGATTTCCTCTACTATCTCGTTGAATACAGGCCGCATTCCTGCCTCCTTAGCTGAGTGTGATTCCTTCTTAATTTCCACTATCTCTAGATTGTCCCGCTCCGCCATCTGCAACATCTCCTTGATCTGGGAGTCGATGGAGAGCACCTGTTGCTCTTCAGATTCAGTAGACTTGCGAGCGTATAAGCAGTATCTGGTAGCCACTGGTGCCAACACTGTTTTTGGTACGAATCCCTCCGGTGCTTCTGTTCTGCTCATTACCAACACTAATGACGCAACCCCTCTAGGAAGTCTAGCGGGGTTGTTAGTTGATAACCCTAAGGTGGGTCTTCAATAGATGTACAATATATAAAACAAACAACCCCCGTAGGGGCTGCTTGCCGACGTAACCCTACTGGCCGTGGAGTAAGTCGTTCAAAGAATCAACATTCTTCTCCTTTAGGAGAGTGTCTAGGCGCATATCAGAGCGAACTCCGAAGTCAACACCGTAATTCTTTTCAATCGTTCCTACGTGAGTATCGCCACGCTTAGCGCGCAATGGACCACTTTGGTTACGAGAGCGACATCCTGACATTCCAGGTGCGTCGTTTTTGCAACGTTTGTTCATCTTGAAAAATAGATTAAACCTAAAGAGGCTCGACTACTTCCTCCCGACTGCTAATGGCAGTCTTGCTGAAACCACTCATTAGCTAGGAGACAAACGAAGCTGACGGAATTATACAACATAATATTTATTTGTAATCACTCTGGGTTTTCTGCATACTTCCTTACATGGATCCCAATGCAGTAAAAATCTATACCGATGGATCAGCCTTTGATAATCCGGGTGAGCGGTGTGGTTTTGCATATGTTATTGAGTTTCCAGATGCATTAGACCGAGAATTTGAGGTGTACAAAGAAACGAGGAACGGCTCTACTATCAACCGCATGGAACTTAGTGCAGTGATTTCGGCAATGAGAAGGGTTATTAGCCTGTGTACTGAAATTGATGTAACAAGAGCAATGATCTTGACTGATTCAAGTTATGTAAATGACAACAAAAATCGAGCTGAAACATGGAGAAAGAATAAGTGGCAAAAGTTTGACGGTAGTCCTGTGGAGAATAGTGATTTGTGGCAGGAATTTCTTTCGGTTCGTCAAAAAGTACGATGTAGTTTTGACATAAATTTCATTAAGGGAAAAAGTAATCCAGCAACTAAATACGTTGATAAACTTGCCAAAGAAGCCGCTAAGGCAGCTCTTGGTAAAAGAGATAGCGGATATCAAAAAGGTAAAGTGGCCAGAGCAAAGACAGCTGGCACATCCAGACTATATGATCTTGGCAATGAATCAGAACGAATACGTATTTACGGCTACCAGTCCAGAGGTCGTGGGGTGACGCAATTGTATAAAGTGAAATTTGAAATTTTAGATGAAAATGACACCGCCATAGAGGATCATAAATTTTTTGCTTACACCAAAAGCTCTATAAGTAGACATGGCATTTATACCGTGAACTTTGTAACCAATGCCACGTTTCCGATGTTTGAAATTATTGAGGAATAATTATGGAAGATCTAGCTTTCAAGTATCCAAAAAGAATTCTGCAAGCACTGTTGGTTGGTGCTATGGTGGTTGCTATTGGTTGGGGCGTAATAACAGGAAACTCTCAAAATGCTATCAACCTCTGGACCAAAGAAGTAACCTTTATCACTCAACCCATCTTCAACTACTTCACTAATAGGATGAAACGTCGAATGGAGCGAGTTATAGAGCCAGCATTGGAACAACTTGAAGCTTCTGGTAACTCAGCTTCGCAAGACCAATAAACTAAGCTAAGGTACTGACTAATAGCCATATTTGAGCTATTATGTTCGTTACAAATCCGCCTAACCCGTCAGGTATCTGACGGTATGGCACAAAATACCCGCTAGAGATCAAGGGACTCCCAGTCAGAGTCACTCTAGCGGGTCGTATCTGGAAACGGGTACGGGTCTGGCCGAAAGGTTGGATCGCAATGGCTGGGAGCCTCTTGATACTCGTCAAAGGTTCTCGAAGATAAAACCCGCTAGAAAATATGAATACAACTGGAACTCCCCTCGGGGAGGAATTTGACCTATTGATACGTGAGCGTATCAAGAACTTTTGGGGTTATGGCAACCTCAACGGCCCATACTGGTTCGTCGGTACGGAAGAAGGGTATAGTGAAGAGAACGAGAGATTGCTCGACCGCTTCACCGCCACCTCACACCAACAAATTTGTGATGTCTATGACGATCTCAAAGTAGACCCTGGGCACGTCTATTGGTTTGAGGAAGGTGCACCGATTCAGCGAACGTGGCGTCGACTGATTGAGATGATGCTCTACTCAGAAACTGGTAAGCATCCAGACAAAGAAG
>JAGQME010000017.1 GCA_020428795.1 Candidatus Kaiserbacteria bacterium | reverse complement strand
CATCACACACCTCTCCACTTGGCGTGCATGACACTTGAGCTAACACTGCAATGGGCGTCTCAGGGTGGAGACACGGGTCAACCCACTACAGGCGGCAGGATAGGTACTGGGGCAAACCTCCAGAACCCTTATCCGTTTGGCGGTATGTCTTATTACGTCCATTGAACGCTTTTCGACACATCTCGGCGGTTGCTTCTCGCCAAAGCTCTTAGCGGCCCGAGAAGCTGTTCTGGTATCCTACTACCGCTCGGCACGCACGCCCCAGTTCTGCGCCGTGCATATGATTTGTTGGGTAGTCTACGCCGCTTTTCCTATGACCACTCGGAGAAAGTAGCGTCTTCTAGCTGTGAGCATAGCTCCTGCAGCTAGGTTAGGTGGTACTTCGCCACGTCATTCTCACCTCCATCGGTCATGGCGAACTACATTATACATAAAAACGTTTATATGTCAATACTTCCTTTCTGAAACCTAACTTGGGGTAAAAGAAAACACCCGGTAAATACTGGATGTCTTCACAGCCAGGTCCACGAGGACTCGAATCCTACAGATTCTGTGCAGCGTTTGGATATTTTGTTCGCAAGCTCCAAAATATCTCAAACCGCTTTTCGAGCCTCGGGCAGTCATTTGAAAAAGCCAGTCACAAGGACTGACTTTTTCAAATAATGCGGGTCCACGAGGAGTCTCTCTCGTTACACGATCAGTACACCTTGTCGCTATTTTGTTTCCTAACGTCACAAAATTGCTGGCAAGGTCTTCGAGTCCTCGTGGACCTCGAAAAATATATTCGTAAAAAGCTACACCTGTTCGCTTTTTACTCATTATTTTTGCGGGTCCACGAGGACTCGAACCTCGGCTGACGGTTTTGGAGACCGTAGTTCTACCACTAAACTATAGACCCTTTATTTGATTTTAACTTTCTTTAAGAAGTTTAAATTGGCCTGAACCAAGCAAAATTGCCATTTGGCTACGGCAGGGTAATAGTAGGTGAAAGCAGGCGTTTGGTCAACGTTAGTTATCGAGAAATTCCTCAACTAAAGTGTATGATTTGTCAAAATCATCAGGTTTAAACCAATGTATTTCTGGATTACGTTTCAGCCAAGTTAGCTGTCTTTTGGCGTATTGCCAATTTTTTTCGATAGTCTTTTGTATAAACTCATCTTTGGTTAAATTACCACTCAGGTAATCCAGCATGAGTTGGTATTCAAAACCAATTTCTTGTAAGCGGGTTTTGGTGATGCCGGCCTCTATTAACGATTCTACTTCAGCTTGGAATCGTCCGTCTAGCCAGATTTTTGCCCTAGCGAGGTAGCGATTACGCAGATCTTCTTTGTCTCTTTTTATTCCAAGCCACAATGTTTCGTAGGTTGAATCTTTTGGTACGGACTTGGGCACTTGCTTAAGTGTCTGTCCTATCTCTAGTGATCTTATAAGTCGGCGACGGTTTTGAGTATCAATAGTGTCTGCTCGGTCTGGGTCGGATTGTTTCAAACGGTCAACCAGCTCCTCGGTGCTTAAGGATTCTAATTCTCGTCTCAGGTCTGGATTTGGTGGGACTGGTGGTAGGGGATATTTGTTTAATAAAGCATCGATGTAGAAAAAAGTACCGCCGGTGATAATGGGTAGTTTTTTACGGTCAGATATTTCGGAAATAGAATTTTTAGCATCGTTTACAAAATCTGAAGCAGAGTAAGTCTCATTGACTTCTCTAATATCTATAAGGTAATGAGGAATGTCACGTTTTTCTTCCTTAGTCACTTTGGCGGTGCCAATATCAAGGTCTTTATACACTTGGCGGGAGTCAGCGGAAATAATCTCACCATTGAATTTTTTAGCAATTTCTATGGCTAGGTTAGTTTTGCCGGAAGCTGTTGCTCCGACAATGACTACAATCTTAGGTTTTATCATTAGCTTGGAGTTTACCAGAATCACCAAATAAAAAAAGTTAAAGGCTTTGTTTTGTGTTTTAAATACTAAACCAAAAAACACCGCACGTAGGTTGCAAGCTCCTTCAGTAGTCGAAAACCCGCCGTGAAGCGGGTTTCTTTTGTGCTGGAGGAGGGACTTGAACCCTCAAGGCTTGCGCCATACGATTTTGAGTCGTACGTGTATACCAATTCCACCACTCCAGCAAACCGATTTTTAAATATCTCACCCATCATCTTGGGCGGTGGAAAGAGTGTATCAGAAAAATCAAAAGTTATAAACATCTGGTTGGTATTGTCTGTGGTACAATCATAAAAACGAGCGCCGTATCAAGTAATGCTCGGAGGTATTTGTTTATTATGTCATTTCAGGGTGATTCTATTTTTTGGGTGGAAGTTGAAAAAATCGTTCCTAATCCGTTTCAACCACGGCGGGAATTTGATGAATTAAAACTAAAGGAACTTAGTGAGTCTATAAGAATGTACGGTATTTTGCAGCCCCTGACGGTCACTAGGAGAGAGATTGTTGGTGAGGATGGTTCATTTAGAACCGAGTACGAATTGATCGCTGGTGAAAGACGTTTGCGAGCTTCAAAATTGGCTGGGATTGAGCAAGTGCCGGTTATTATCCGGTCTGGTGAACAGACTGAACAGGAGAAGCTGGAGTTGGCCATTATTGAGAACTTACAAAGAGAAGATCTGAACGCTGTTGATCGAGCTTTGGCTTTTCGACAGTTGGCTGATGTTTTCAACCTGTCACACCTTGAAGTGGCCAAAAAAGTTGGGCGTAGTCGAATGTATGTTTCGAACACCATTCGTTTGCTTGGACTACCTGATTATATGTTGTCTTCGCTTCGGACTGGTGATATTACTGAGGGGCATGCCAGAACCTTGTTGATGCTTAAAGACCGACCGGAGGAACTGGATGTGGTTTATCGGGAAATCCTACTCAAAAAGTTGTCGGTACGAGAGGTTGAAAGGATTGCTCGTAAGATTGCAACCGACAAGGTACGCAAGAAGACTTGGGAAAAAACTGACGCTGGCCTAATCGAGATCGAAAGAGCTTTTACTGACACGCTGGGTACTAGGGTACAAATCTCCAAGACTGACTTTGGTGGCAAGCTGACTATTGATTATTTCTCTGAGGATGATTTGAAAAAGTTGTTATCAATGATTAAGTCACAAGGTAAGATAACAGAGTTTAATGATAGTTCAGAAGAGTCAGAGGAGGGGGAGGAGAGTGATAGTGTTGTGATTCAGAAAATGACTGAAGCAACCCCACTTGAAGCGGTGAGTGATAATGAAGACAAAGAATCTGATTCAATCACTAAGGAGGCAATTGAGAGTGAGGAGGCCGTGTCAGAAGTGATTGAGGATATGGTTGTCGATGGTGCTAATTATGCCGGATCGTATAAACAGCTAACTAATGCTACTGAATCAGTAACCAAAGAGCCAGAATTTCCGGTTCCAGCCAGTGATTATGTGGCTAAGGTTAATGAGGTAGAGACTGAGCCGGTAGCTTTAGTACCAGATGACAGCCGGTATCGCTACGAGGAACAACAATGGCAGTACAAAGCTCCAGAGACTGTTCTTGATGAATCGGAGTCAGAAAGTTCAGTCGTTGAAACAGGGTCAGCGGTGAGGGTTCATCACAGCGACCAAAAAAGTGATTTATCAAAGGTTTCAAATACGGTCAATACTGATTCTTTGGAATCAAATAGCCAGGCCGATGGTATAAGTGCGGAGCCAAATAATACTGAGAAGAAACCAGAAGACGATAGTTCATTGTATTCAATCAGGAATTTTTCTTTGTAGAGGATTTAGTGAGAGTGATGTAGAAATGACCGGCCCGTCGGGCCGGTCATTTCTACATCACTCTCACTAGTGGTGACCATCAGTCTGACCCAGTAAGGCCGATTTTATCCGACGTTTAGCCAGGCTCGTCTTGGCAATCAATAACCACTTTTGGGTTGGTTTGGCAGTTTTTTTAGTTTCGACTTCGACGATATCTCCGTTTTGTAGCTCGGTATCGAGTTGAACTAATTTCTTATTAACTTTTACTCCAGAGATATGGTCGCCGATCTCGGAGTGAATGGCGTAGGCAAAATCAATTGGAGTGGCACCTACAGGGAGGTCAACCACATCACCGATCGGAGTGAAGACGAAGATTCTGTTACTAAAGAAATCTTTTCTAGCATCTTCGATAAACTCAGCCCCAGAGGCTTTATCGGCTGAATAATTGTCACCAATCTGGCTGATCCATAATGGTATTTTTTCCTTGTGCGGTCTGTCTTTGGTTACTTTTTTGATTTTGTCATTGACAACACTACTTCTTCTAGAAAACGGTCTAAACAAACTCGGTATTAAATTGCCAAACCAAGAGCTTGAACCACTTCCACTGTCCGAAGCGGTTTCGTCCTTATATATGATGTGTGAAGCTACTCCGTATTCGGCTTCGTGGTGCATCTTCTGAGTTCTTATTTGTATTTCCAGAATAGTGCCGTGTTGGGTGGCCACGGTGGTATGCAAGGATTGGTAGCCGTTTGGTTTCGGAAAAGCGATATAATCTTTAACTCTTTTTGGTAGTGGCCGCCACATTTCGTGGATGATACCCAGAGTTCGGTAGCAGTCTTCGATTGATTCTACCACCACTCGCATGGCTAATAAATCGTAGATGTTTTCTATGTCCCACTCTCTACGCTTTAATTTTTGGTACAGGCTGTACAAACCTTTAACTCGATAGGAGGTGTTGAATTGTGTGTATCCGGAGTCCGCCAGTCTCTTTTGAAGAATTTTTCTTTCTCGTTCTAGGATTTGTTCTGATTTGCCGGTTTTTTGTTCCAGAAGGGCGCAAACTCGTTTATATTCTTCAGGAAAAACGTAAGGGAAGGCTAGGTCCTCTAATTCTTTACGCAGTCTACCAATTCCCAGTCGATGAGCGACAGGTACGTATATTTCTAGAGTCTCTCTAGCGATTCTTAGTTGTTTTTCTCTGGGAACAAATTCTAGGGTCTGAATGTTGTGTAGTCGGTCAACCAATTTTATTACTAAGACACGCAAGTCTTGGCTGGTGGCCACAAATAGTTTTCTCAAACTTTCGTTGTGTCGGTCGGTTCCATAATAACGAACGGAGCTAAGTTTGGTGACACCCTCAACTAAAAATAATATTTCAGCTCCGAACTCTCTTTCAATATCTTCGGCGGTGATATCAGTGTCTTCTATAGTGTCGTGCAATAGACCAGCTGAAATAGTACGTGGTCCCATGCCGATACTGGCTAGGTGATAGGCCACTGAGGCGACGTGAGTCATGTACGGTTCTCCAGAGTAGCGGACATGACCCTCATGGGCCTTGGTAGCCATTTCATAGGCTTTCTCGATTAAAATCCTATCCGCTTCGTTCGGACTTTTTAATTGACCTATTATCTCCTTAACCGTCTTTATAGACATGTTAGTCATTGTATGAACTGTTTGCGATTATTACAAGTGTCTGGATAATTGGCGAGTTAATGGTCGGACGGTATTCTGGTTGGTCGGTAGATAGTTTTCATCAAGAACCACCGGCAAAGCCGGTGGTTCTTGATGACTTTCTATTTGTTAAAAGCTTATCTATTTCAATAGTTCCACAGCATCTTCTATGGTGAAGTCTTCGAGTTTAACGTTGTCTGGTAGAGAAATCCGTTTAAAACCCTTCCGTAAATATTTACCAGATTTTGATTCGTATACATTAACTAACTTCTTTGTCTTAGGGTGGATACCAAGCTCCTTAACCAACTTCTCCCCCTTACGGCCTTGTTTGGGTTCTTTTAGTATAGCCAAAGCTCGTTCGTAGGTTATGTCATAAGGATTATCGTCGCCCTTGAGTGATCGATAATCGCCAGCGTGGACAATGTATGGTCCAAATCTTCCGGTGTTGGCTGTAATCGGTTCATTGGTGGTTGGGTGTGGTCCTAGCTCTCTTGGTAGTAATAGATATTTAATAGCATCGTCTAGGCTGACGTCTTCCGGTTTTTTGTCGGCCGGTAAAGTGGCTCGTCTGGGTTTGGGTGTCTTTTTATCACCTTTTTCCGGAGTTTCGCCAAGTTGTACATAAGGTCCAAATCGACCATCAAGCACATAAATCTCTTCACCTGTCTCAGGGTGTTTGCCAAGTGATTCGCCAGCACTGATTTCACTACCGTCGATCAAACGAGCTCCGTCACAATCTGGAAACTCACCGCAGGATAAAAACTTACCCGTTCGACCGAGTTTAATCACCATCGGTTTTCCGCATTTAGGACAAGGAAATTCTTTTGGTCCAGGACCAAGGTTGGTTAGTTTGTCGATATTTTCTTTCCCATCAACATCTTTTTTGAAGGGTTTGTAGAAATCAGAAAGGGTTTTTACGTAAGTACGTTTACCGTCAGCAATTTCATCCAATTCATCTTCCATCTCACTGGTAAAGGTGTCACTAATGTAGTCAGAAAAATGTTCTTCGAGAAAACTTGATACTACGTCACCGGTATCGGTTGGGATAAGTGTACGACCCTCTTTGTTGACATAGCCCCTATCAATGATGGTTTTCATAATTGAGGCGTAGGTTGATGGTCGGCCGATACCGCGTTTCTCAAGTTCTTTAATCAAACCAGCCTCACTATAACGGCTTGGTGGTTGGGTTTGTTTCGCTTCGATTTCAATCTCTTTTAATTCAATTGAGTCACCAATTTGTAGTTTTGGTACTTCAGTGTCTTCACCACGGGCCTCTTTATCGGCTTTGAGCCAGCCATCAAAAATAACTCTTGATCCGTTTACACTAAAATCCGGTATCAATTCTTTGTTGTTAGTGATATTTGTTAAAACTTTGGTCCTTAATATTTTGGCATCAGACATTTGTGAAGCCACCGTTCGTGACCAGATTAGTCTGTAGAGAGCTTTTTGATCCTCGGTATTACCGGCTGAGTATTTGCCAGCGTTGGTTGGTCTTATAGCTTCATGAGCTTCTTGGGCGGATTTACTTTTGGTCTTATAGATACGTGGCATTAAATATTCTTTCCCATAATCATCAGTGATTAAGGCGGTCAATTGTTTGGTTGCCACTTTACTCAAGGTCGTGGAGTCGGTACGCATATAGGTAATATGTCCGGCTTCATATAGCTTTTGGGCTGCTCCCATGGTTCGAGATGGTGAGAATCCTAGTCGGGTCGAGGCGGCTTGTTGCAAAGTGGAGGTGGTAAAAGGAGCTTTTGGTGAACGTTTGGCCTCAGTCTCTTTGATGTCTTTTATTGTCCACTGATTGGCTTCACCAGTTTTCTTGATTCGGTCGGCTTCTTCTTTTTTACCTGGTTCTTCGGTACATAAGAATGGTATTTCCAGTTTGTCTTTTTTGGTGTGGGCAGTTAATACAAAATAATCATCTGGGATAAAAGCTCTGATCTCTCTTTCTCGCTCCATGATTATGCGAAGAGCCGGAGACTGGACTCGACCAGCTGACAGCCCATAACGAACTTTCTTCCAAATTAGTCCAGATAGATCATAGCCTACCAATCGATCAAGCACTCGTCTGGCTTCTTGGGCTTCTTTAAGGTTGATGTCGAGGTCTCGAGGGTGTTTTATGGCCTCTTGGACGGCGTCCTTGGTGATTTCATTAAAAACGATTCGCTTTAGATTTTCATTTTTATCTTTTATCAACTCAGCTACGTGCCAAGCAATCGCTTCACCCTCTCGGTCGGGGTCGGATGCTAGTAGGACCTCATTAGCTTTTCCAGCGGCGGTTTGCAATTCTTTGATTACTTTTTCTTTACCTGGTGAGACAATATATGAGGGAATAAAACCATTTTCTATGTCAACAGCGTCCTTATTGCTCTTTGGCAGGTCGCGAACGTGTCCGATTGAAGAGGTAACAACGTAGCCATCACCCAGATATTTTTCAATGGTTTTAGCCTTGGCTGGTGACTCTACAATCACTAAGGTTTTTTTCGGTTTATTTTTTGTGGTGGTAGACATAAATTTGAGTCTTTGTTTGGATACAAATACTATCATTACATATATATGTCAAATCATAACTATGAATTTTAAACAGAGAAAACAACGATTAGGAAAAGACTTGGGAAAAAGTTAGTATACAAAATACCCAAAAGGTATCCAAAAAAGTGTCTTAAAAGGGTCTATAAATAGTTCTGTTAACAGAACTATTTAGATCACTCTGTTCATGATTCTGGCCCGAGCTTTTGGACTGGCTTGGGCCAGAATTAAATCATTTAGTAAACTTAGGAATTCGTTTGTCTGTCTTTTGTTTATACAGTTGAGTAAATTATTGTATTTACCCTGATTGTATTGTTTACAAAGACGGCTGGCTGTCGATTTACTTACTCCAAGGGCTTGACTGACCCTGTAAACCGAATGACCTTGTTTGAACATAAATACCGAAGCAAATCTTTTGATAAACATTATTTGTTCGGCTTCGGTAAATAATTCCTCTATAAGATAAGAGGCGTTTTTGTTTTTCAATTTTGCTATTAATGATACTAATTGTTTATAAGCGATTTTATAATCCTTACTTTTTGTATTTTTGTTTGAAATGTTTGTCATATTGGTTTGTCTAAAGAGTTCTGTTAACAGAACTATATTCTTTTTGATTATTGTCACTTTTTATTAATTTTCTTGATTAATTTTTTAATTAATTTTCTTAATTCTTATTTCAGCTTCGTTCTGACTCTTAATTTATTATTTTTAAAATAACGCTATGTTTTGTAGTAAAGCCCGTATTCGTTTTTGATCAATCCTTTTAATTCCATTGTCATCAGTAAGGTGCTGGCCTCGACGGCGTTAAGGTCACAGAGTCTGATCAAGGAGTCTTTATCTTTTGGTTCGTCTAGGTTGTCCATCACCAGACTTTCTTGGGGAGAGAGGTTGGCATTATTTTTTGTTTTTGACGTTTTTTTGGAGTCGATACCGAGCACTTGAAGGATGTCGCTAGCTTCTGTGACTGGTGTAGCACCTAGTTTTAAAAACTGGTGGGTACCAACGGTATTCATAGAAAAAATACTACCAGGGACTACCAATAGATCACGATTATAGTCGGTAGCTAATCTGGCGGTGATTAAGGTGCCAGATTTTTCGCCAGCCTCTATAAGTAGGGTGGCGTGTGAGATGCCAGCAACCAAACGGTTGCGTTGTGGAAAGGACCAGATAGTGGCTTTGAAGTCGTTGTCAAACTCAGAGAGTAAACCGCCTTCAGCGTTTAATATTTTTCTAGCCAAGGATCTGTGTTTGGCTGGGTAGATAACATCATCATTTAAACCGCCGCCCGGTATAGCTAGGGTGTATAAATTATTTCTAAGGGCAGCTTCGTGGGCCAAAGAGTCCATACCAAGCGCCAGACCAGAAACGATGCCGATCGGATAGTCACGTAGACCGTCGATTAGTTTGTTAACCACTTGCTGGCCGTAGGTGGTGTACTTTCTGGAACCGACTACCGCTAAGAGTTTTAAATGGGTTGGGGGAAGCTTACCTCGGTAGCGAAGTTGTTTAGGGGGCTGAGGAATTTCCCGCAAAAGCGAAGGAAATTCCTCAGCCCTCATATCAATTACAGGAAAAGACATAGTTAAAATATAACACGTTGCTTTTGGTTAGGGCTTGTTTATACTTTCCTTTTTTCGTGTATAATTTACCCTTATTAGTCTTGGTGGCGTGATCGTCTGCAGAAATTTGTTAAAGACATAAGTAAATTCTGCAACGGTTTAAGGTAATCGCTACTCTCATTATTCTTACTTAATGCTAGATATTAAATTCATTAGAGAAAACTTGGAGGTTGTTAAAATGGCGGCCACCAAGAAGAAAATCAAAATTGACTTGGATGAGCTTATTGCTTTGGATGATTCTAGGCGTGAGATAATGACCCAATTAGAAGCCAAGAAAGCTGAACAAAACAGGGTTTCGACGGACATCGCTAATACGAAGGAAGACACCATTCGGCGCCAACTAATAACCGAAATGCAGTCTCTTAAGGGGGAGATTCAGTCAGACGAAGAAAAGCTAAAACCAATTTTGGCCGAATGGCAGGCTTTAATGTTGCAGGTACCAAATATTCCTGACATGTCTGTACCAGATGGTGATAGCGACGAAGACAATGAAGAGGTAAAAGTGTGGGGAGAGAAACCTAAATTCGACTTTGAACCAAAAGACCACGTTGAGATAATGACTAAGCTCAATATGGTGGACTTTGAAAGGGGAGCCAAGGTGCACGGTTTTCGTGGTTATTATTTGATTGGTGATGGAGCCCGCTTGTCTTGGGCGATCTGGAACTTCGCCAACGCTTTTTGGGAAGAGAAGGGATTTTCTCCTATTCTTGGTCCCAGTATCGTCCGCAAGGCTAATTTATACGGCACTGGTCATTTGCCTAATGAGGCTGAGGATGTCTATAAGACACAGGATGATGATTATCTAATCGGAACCAGTGAGGTCTCTACTATGGGGTACTATACTGACGATATTCTTGAGGAGTCACAATTTCCAATTAAACATCTGGCCTTCTCACCGTGTTTTAGAAGGGAGGCCGGTAGTCACGGTAAGGATGTGAAAGGTTTGATCCGGGTTCACGAATTTTTCAAAGTTGAACAGGTGGTTTTGTGTGAAGCCAGTCATGAAGCTTCAGTGAAACTTCATGAAGAAATTACCGCTAACTCAGAAGAGTTTATGCAAGCGCTTGGTATTCCTTATCATGTCGTTATAAATTGCGGCGGAGACTTAGGACAGGGACAGGTCAAAAAATACGATATTGAAGCTTGGGTACCAAAAGAAGGTAAATATCGTGAGACGCATTCTTCTTCATACTTCCACGATTTCCAGTCCAGACGCTTTAATATTCGATATAAAGACAAAGAAGGTAAATTGCGTTACGCTCACTCGCTCAATAACACAGCGATTGCCTCACCGAGAATTTTGGTTTCCTTAATTGAAAATTATCAACAAGCCGATGGTAGTATTAAGATCCCGCCAGCCTTGGTACCATATTTTGGTAAAGATCGGATAGGCTAATTTATTCCTAGAAGACTAAAGTGGCACGTCCCTTGGGACGTGCCACTTTAGTCTTTGTTGTGCTAACATTGTCACAAATGTCAGAGAAGTTAAAAATATCTTCGCCTAAGTCACGTGCCAACCAGAAACCACAAAGAGTGGTGTCTCCAATGGTTAAACAATTAATTCGTGGTTTTTTGGTAATTATTCTGCTGGCGATTGTGTTGGTTATTGTTTGGTATGGAACTAGGATTGATTCGATGCAGATCAAAAGGATCGAGGTGACTGGTGGTTTTACCATTCCACACTCTCTGCTCGAAGAAAAAGCTTGGCGTGAGATAGACGGAACCTATTTAGGGTTAGTCCCTAAGAGTTTCGTCTGGTTTTATCCTAAGGAAAAAATCACCATGTCGCTCCAAGGTACATCTCGTATTAAGCAAACGGCGCTTGAGATTGTCGATAAAAATACTTTAACAATTTTGTTTGATGAGTATGTACCTTTTGCTCTTTGGTGTCAGAGTGAGAATGATGACACTTGTTTATTTATAGACCATACCGGTTATGCTTTTAGCGAGGCCCCGAACCTTACCGGTAGCGCTTTTATTCGTTTTGTTCGTGACGACGATGAGCCAGTTTTGAATGAAGAGATATTTCCTAGTGAACTGATTGATTCAACTAATGAATTTGCTATGGCTCTCCAAAATGATTTAGGGTTATATGTAACACATATCAAGATGGTTGGAACTTACGATATAGATTTTTTGGTAGCTGGTGGCGGAGAAATAAAAATTTCACAAGCTAAATCTTTTGAAAAAAGTCTAAAAGATTTAAAAATTATTTTAAATTCTGAAGAGTTTGTTCACCTCGAACCAGGTAATTTCCAATACATTGATCTACGTTTTGGTGATAAGGTATTTATTAATGAAGAATTTCCGGAAACAGTCGGGACCACTAGCACTTCAACCAATTAGTTTGAATAATAATATTTAATTGGTAAAGTAATCCTGATGAATTTTTGGCAAACTCTCCCCAAACCGATTATAGTGGTGGCCCCAATGGCGGATGTCACTGATGCGCCTTTTCGGCGTATGTTAGCTAAATATTCTGCCCACAAAAGAGCCTCTGGTACGGTTGGTGGTCCGGACGTGATGTGGACTGAGTTTGTGGCGGCTGATGGGTTGGTACGGGCTACTCCCGAAGGGAAAAAGAAACTAATGGCTGATTTGATTTATTCGGAAGAGGAAAGGCCAATTGTGGCACAGTTATTTTCCAGTAACGAAAAACACATGGAAATGGCTGCTACGCTTTGTCGTGAATTAGGGTTTGACGGTATTGATATCAATATGGGTTGCCCTGATCGATCAATTGAAAAACAAGGATGTGGATCGGCCATGATTAAGACTCCAGAGGTAGCTAAGGCTATTATTAGGGCGACTAAAAAAGGAGCTGGAGATTTACCGGTTAGTGTAAAGACTCGGCTTGGTTACAATCAAGATCAGTTGGAAGAATGGTTGCCGGCGATTCTTTCAGAATCGCCGGCCGTCGTGACCATACACGCTCGGACCAGAAAAGAAATGAGTAAAGTGCCAGCTAGGTGGGGGCGGGTTAAAAGAGCAGTTGAGATAAGAAATGAATTAAAAAGTGAAACTCTTATTTTTGGTAATGGTGATGTGCTTAGTTTGGAGGATGCGCACCTGAAAGCTTCGCTTTCAGGTGCCGACGGCGTGATGGTTGGCCGAGCTTTGTTTGGTAATCCTTGGTGGTTTAATCCTGAATTGTCTCTTCCGATTCGTTTAACCGCTCTGCCGACTCATGGTGTCAATCGAGAGACGATTGTGGTTGAAGATATTGGTTCAAATAAGGTTAGATACATTACTTTGGAGGAAAGACTTACTGTAATGGTCGAACATTCTAAGTTGTTTAGTGAGTTATTACCCCATAAAAATTTTGCCATTATGAAGAAGCATTTTAAGGCTTATGTTAATGGTTTTTCGGGAGCTTCAGAGCTGAGGGTTAGGTTGATGGAGAGTAAAAATGCAACCGAAGTAGAATCAATTGTCCACGCTTTTTTAGATAGGCCTAATTAAAGTTTAGCAATTGCTTGTTACACTAGTGATAATGAGTGAGATATTACAGACAAATATTTTCTTTATTATTACCAGTGTCGGCATAATAATACTTACCATATTGGTTAGTCTTATTTTGTATCAGGTTCTTAAGATCGTTAAATCTGTTAGAAGATTGGTATCAAAGATAGAAGCCGGTAGTGACTTAATAGCTGAAGATGTGTCACAGCTCAGAGCCTTTGTTTTGGAAGGAACATTAGTTTCTCAACTACTTCGATTTTTTATGCCGAGTAGTAGACGAAAAAGAAAAAGCAGAGAGGATGATGAAGAATAAAAATTAAAAACTAAAATAATCATGGCTAAGAAAAATACAAAAACAACCACTAAGAAAAGTATAGAGATTTCTAACGCCCAGAAACTTAGTATCGGTGTGGGTTTAACAGCAGCTGCTGTCACAGCCGCTGGAGCCTATCTTCTTTATGGCAGTAAAGAGGCCGCTAATAATAGAAAAAAAGTAAAGAGCTGGTCTTTGAAAGCCAAAGCTGAGGTTTTAGAAGCACTTGAAAATGCTCAACACATTACTGAATCTGAATTTAAATCATTGGTTGATGGTGTGACTGATACCTACGCCAAGGTACAAAAATTATCCAAGACCGAAGCCAGAGATTTTAAGAAAGAGATGGTCAACAACTGGGAAGATTTGCTTAAGAGTGGGGTTGTAAAAGTATCAGCCGCCAAGGCTGTAATTGATAAGGTGTCACCTAAGAAAACACCTAAGAAGTCTACCAAAAAAGTAACTAAGAAGGTGACTAAAAAAGCGGTTGCCAAGAAAAGTGTTCCCAAAAAGACCATTAAGACTACTAAGACCACTAAAAAGGTAGCTAAGAAATAGCTGATACTCACAGAGGGGCTGGAAGTGAGGCGCCGTAGGCGCCTCACTTTTGCTACAATATCAATATGACCAGAATCGGTATTTTTTCTTTGCTTATGTTTGTGGGTGTCGTATCTATACTGACCGTGTTTTTATGGTTTAGTCCTGACGCTGTGGCTGAGAGAGGTGAAGGACCGACGGCCCTTCACCTCAAAGAATCACCACCTCCCAATATTTCTGCTAAGTCAGCCTACGTATTTGACATCGAAACTGGGCAGGTGATTTTTAATCTGAATGGAGACGATACTCTGCCAATCGCTTCAGTGACCAAGCTTTTTAGTAGCGCAGTCTATTACACAAGTATTGATCTCGAAAAAGAAATCACCATAACTGAATCAGATGTAGCAGTGGAGGGTGAATCAGGTCGCTTAGAGGCCGGACAGACCTATCTAGCTAGAGAGTTGCTTTTTCCAGCTCTACTTGAGTCCTCAAACGATGCTGCGTCAGCTCAGTTACGCTTAGCTGATGGCGATATGATTTTGTCTATGAATGCTCTGGCTCGTCGTTATGAAGCCAGTGACACTATTTTTATCGATAGCTCCGGCTTATCTAGTCAAAACCAATCTTCCGCTTCATCACTAGCTAAATTATTGCGAGCCATTGTCTTTGAGTATCCGTACATTATGGATATTACTAAGTTAGAAAAATATGTGTTGGAAGATGTTACTTGGCTTAACAATAATCCTCTTAGTAAGTTAGAGGGTTATCAGGGTGGTAAACACGGTTATACTCATGAAGCCAATCGGACAGCGGCGGTCATTTATATGGAGCCGGTTACGGGTGGTGCTGATCGGTTGGTCGGATACGTGGTCTTAGGTAGTGATGATCTGGTTTCTGATATTTCAACCCTTAGAAATTACGTGCATAATGTCGCATCTAACGAAGTGTTATAGTAAATCTGATTTGTTATACTAGGTGACACTATGACTGAATATACTGCTTTATATCGTAAATATCGTCCTAATAACTTTGGTGAGGTTTTAGACCAAGATCATATCGTTCAGGTACTCAAAGGAGCGATAGAAAAGAAACAGATTCCACACGCTTTATTATTTTCGGGTACGAGAGGGACTGGAAAAACCACTCTGGCTAGAATTTTTGCCTCGGCGTTGGGTACTAAAGCCGTTGATATTTACGAAATGGACGCAGCTAGCAATCGAGGTATCGACGACATACGGGAACTTAAAGAAGCTGTCTACACCTTACCTTATGAGAGTGAGAAAAAAGTGTACATCATTGATGAGGTTCACATGCTAACTAAGGATGCTTTTAATGCTCTACTAAAGACTTTGGAAGAGCCACCATCACACGTCGTCTTTATTCTGGCTACTACTGAAGAAGATAAGTTGTTAGATACTATTTTGTCTCGTTGTCAGATATTTCGTTTCCGCTCACCTTCAAGGGAAGTCTTAAAGAAAACCGTCACCGACATCAGTGAAAAAGAGGGCTTTACTCTGACCCCTGAAGCGGCCGATATGATAGCGATTGCCGCCGATGGTTCGTTTCGAGATGCTCTTGGAGTGACTCAAAAAGTGATTTTGGCTTCTGGCGATACTATTGGGAGCGCCGATGAGGTAGCCACCATCATCGGCGCTCCCAAAAACGCTCTACTGCAAGATTTGGTAGAAGCAATTTCATCTAAAAACGCTGAGTTAGGTATCGAAACTATCCGTAAAGCGATTGGTGAGCATGTGGAGATGAAACTGTTTATCCGGTTGTTGCTAGAGCGGGTCCGAGCGGTTATCTTGCTAAGAAACGCTCCTAATCAAAAGGATATTCTGTTGGCAAGTTTTTCAACTGAAGATCAAACTCAGCTAGAAGCTCTGGCCGGTGACAAGACAAATATTCATTCGCATACTCTACTTAGATTATTGGAGGCGGCCGAACAGACTCAAAAAGCGCAGATTACTCAATTACCTCTTGAATTAGCATTGGTAGAGATTTGTGAAAAGTAGTTATGAAAAAAGTTTATTTAGTCAGACACGGAGAAACTACTCATAATTTAGAAAACCTAGTTCAAGATGGTACTACTGAATTGACATCTAAAGGTAGATTACAAGCAGATATAGTTGCAAAAAGGGTGGCTAATTTGGATTTCACTAATTTAATAGCCAGTGATTATCTACGAGCCTTACAAACGGCTGAACCAATTGAAAAACTAACTGGTATTAAAGTTGAGCCAAATGAGCTATTTAGGGAAATTAGAAGACCTAGTAAGTTTTTTAATAAAGATAGGAACAGTGATGAGTTTCAACAATATCTAATTGATGATAAAAATAATTTTGGTAACAATGAATGGCGTCATTCTGATGAGGAGATTTTTTCTGATAGTAGCAAAAGAGCAGTTGAGGCACTGAATTATCTTAAAAATATGACTGGTGATACGGTTGTAGTGTCTCATGGTCATTTTATTAGAATGTTGACTGCCACTGTAGTTTTGGATGGAGAGTTGCTATCGAGTGAATGGGATAAAATGTATAAAGGTTTTATTGCCTCTAATACCGGTATCACCACCATCGTCTTTGAAGATAGGTGGAGACTTTTGAATTTTAACGACCACGCTCATTTTGCGGAATAATATGGATATTTATCTTGTTAGACACGGAGAGACAGACTCCAATCATAAACACGTTCACCAACACCCCGGTTCGACTTTGAATGATAAGGGTCGGGAACAGGTGGCTAGACTAGCCATCACTTTGAGTGAAATAGAACCGACTGATATTTTGGCCAGTCCCTATAGTCGTGCCAAAGAGTCGGCTGATATTTTGGCTAAGACACTTAATTTGGAGGTTGTGGTCAGCCCTGAATTAGTGGAGATTTACCGACCTAAAAATATCCATGGCCTCAGTTATTATCATCCATGTTCTTTGATTTATCTGGGTAAATGGTTTTTTAGCGGTCGCCGAGTTTTTAATAATGATGAACAGGGCGAATCTTACGCTTCTTTGATTGAACGTATTGAGAAATCCAGAGATTTATTAGAAAGCCTACCGGCTGATTCAAGAGTGGTCGTGGTGTCACACGCCGTTTTTATCAGTTTTTTTGTCGCTCATCTGTGCGATCATAAGACACTTTCGTTATGGCGGGTGTTTTTAAACTTTGCGAATATCCGACGGCTAAAAAATTCTGGTGTTACCCATCTACGATATGTACCTAGTTCT
>JAGQME010000016.1 GCA_020428795.1 Candidatus Kaiserbacteria bacterium | reverse complement strand
CCGTGGGATCACCAATTAGAGAGCTAGTTCGAGCACTCGAGAAGGCTTGAATCAAGCAAACAAAAACAGTCTCATTTTGAGACTGTTTTTGTTTGAACCTACTTCCAGAACTCGATAATAGAAATACTTAGTATTACCATTAATATAACTACATAGATTTATTTCTGTGCCAGAAAGAGCATTTCAGGACTTGTTTCTGTAAATTCACTACTATCCCAGTTCCCATATACAGTTTTAATTGTAAATCCAACTTCCTTGAGTGACTTCTCAATAGTATTTTTTGATCTGAATATTATTGAGTCAGTCGAAACAACTTTTTGATTTAAATCTTTGAACTCATAGTGGAGTTCATAATTGGCAATAGTATCTGTAGTATTAAGAATATTACACCAGTACTCAATGGCGCCTAGTTTTGGATCAGTAACATGTCTCGGGCTCTCTTTAGTTGGCCATTTCTTAAAAGATTCAGTTAATGACCTACGACTATCAAATAATATATGACCACCTTGACTAAGTGCTTCAAAAGCATTCGTAAGCATTCCTTGCCATTCTTCCTCAGTAAGCAAAAACTGGGCAACATGACTAGTCATTAGCAACAAGTCAGCACTGTGTCCCTCTAAGGCATTATAGTCTCCAACAATCCAAGTAACTTTTTCTGCAAACGGCTTTTGTTTAGCCAATTCAACCATAGGTTCAGCAGGGTCTATTCCGATTACTTGGTACCCCTTTTCAGCTAACACACAAGTTAATAGACCGGTACCACACCCGAAGTCGATAATACTCTTGGGCTTTAACTTTTCGGTTTCTCTAAGCCAAAATTTAGCATCTTCATCTAAAGCGTTGATTGAATCGTATGCTTGTACGAGCAGTGGATTTGTAAACTGTTTTGATTCCGTATCATTCATGTGATATCCCTTTCAGGCTTTTATTACCAAAAACTCTTTTGAGGGCTTCATAGTCTGGTGTGACCTCATTTTTCTCGTCGTTAAAGAATATTTTAGAGCCGTAATCTCTTTCCACTTTCTCTTCAAACCATGTCTGCCATTCTTCCAGAGACTTTGTGCTCGCAGGCATGTTTCTGTAGCACAGTACAGTAAAAAAGCTTGTCTGCAAATGAAACATTGCGTCAGCCGTTGCTAATACTTTACCTTCAAGGGTGGTAGGCAAATTATCTGGTCTGCATGAATGTGGTCGAATGACGACCTCTATAATTTCTTTTGCTTCTTCTTCCGTAAAATCTACTTCTGTCAGAATCTCAAAAGCTTTCTCTTCTGACCAGTCATCAAATTTAGGATCGTTTCTTTCATACTTAGAATCAGCCAAATCATGCAGTAAAGCAGCGGACACTGCCGTTTCTTCGTTCGCACCATACTTAATAGCTAATTGTCTCGTCTTGTCAGCTACCCACTGAACATGATTATTCCACATCCATAAACCCATTGGTCTTGTTTCAGGATTTTCGTATGTTGATTTGACTACATTAAAGACTTTCTGGTCTCGATTCATAATTGTCAGTATACCAAAATATGCTTTATTTGGTTATGCTTGATTATTTTTACTAACTTAAGAATATGTATTTTACACAACCGATGCCCTGCCAGTTTTACAGACTTATCTATCAGCTTTAATATAAACTAACGTAACCAATTGGCCATATGATCCCAGAACACAACAATCCCCTAACGGGGATTGTTGACTTATAAGCTACACCGACGAGTCTTTCGTGGCGTTAGCCTGGGAATGGCAAGGTGGATGTTTTACTCTAATTTGTGTTAAATGTCTTTACCTCGCCACAGCTTAAGAATAATTTTTCTCGGCCGTTATCATCCTCATCCTCGTACTCAATACACAACCGATAAGAGTAGACGGAATTAGATTTGAAATCACTTATCAGCGTCGAATAACTATTTTTACTATCCAAATCATTGTCGACACTCAATCTCTGCATCTTATCAATAGTCTGTCTTATACTATTGAAAGACGATTTATTTTCCGTACCAATAATCTGCTTGGCGTCGGTTCCGTAGACAAAGAATACCAGACCATCATGGAAAGCTCTCATATCTGCCCCACCAGACAACCTCACCCGATCTCCAGGTTGCACTATAGCCCCGCCGGTTACAGCGATCGGTTTTTTAGTTAAATCCTTTGAATCAGTGGTGAAATATTTTGTTCCACTACATTTAAGACCGTCTTGATTTCCGGTATATTCCACACATAATTGATAATAATATTGAGTTCCTTTTTGTAGTCCGGTAAATGATTCTGTGTACTCACTTTTACCCTTAAGTCTTGTCTCTATTCTGACTTTTAAAAGATTCGCCCCTGACTCTTTTACACTTGAGTAAGTATCATATGTACTAGCTACGCCAGATACTTTAGTTTTATCTTCTCCGTAGACAAAAAACACCGTTCCATCAGTACCATCTCTCATATCCACCTGGCCAGCCAATAGGGCGCTATTGTACTCCACCTTGGTAGCAGACTTAACGCTAACGCTCGGTGCTACAAATTTATTGGAGCGAACGTATCTAAGATTAGTTTGGAAAGTCTCTACTTCACCACATCTTACAATATTTTCTTCTGATAAATTTTTATAAGAAACACAAGTCTGGAAATAATAATCAGAATCAGGAATCAGTTTAGAGATTTTGGTTTCGTACTCCTTAAAACCTTTAGCATTCTTACTAAAGACCACTACCCTCGCTTTGTCGTTGGTAGATTCAGGAATGTTGGCAAAAGTATTATAATTACGACCAATAGCTAATACCTTGTTTCGGTCATAACCATAGACTACAAAAGCAACACCGTTTTCGTAGCTATGCATATCCACCAAACCACGTACCTTAGCGCTATTGTATTCAATATTTCTGGCACTGACTGTATCTACGACAATTGGGCTAAAATCTTCAACCTGACTACTTGGTTTAAAAACTCTCTCCATAACAGTCGGTTCATCCTCTTCATCAAGACCGTCACCTGGGAAACGTTCAGTCTCGTCACCATCATTTGTCGTCGCTCCGTTAATCTCATCCACCGGCGGGAACGTCAAATAACCACGTTCTTTAGCAATAGAATATGGCTCTAATTCTAGCTCTATATCAAACTGGGAAGCCGTGGCCACTCCAGTGATAACTAGCAGAATAATTAACATTGATCCCAAAAATATCCGCATGGCGCATACTATACAATATATAACATAAAAATCAAGGGCTTTTAAAAGCCCTGTTCTTTGAGTCAGGAACCCACAGAAAATAAGAAAATGAGTAGTAAAAGGGTTGAGGATTAATTGATCAAAGGCCGGAAGCGAAGCTTCCGGCCTTTGATCAATCCACCCAAGGTCATCTTGGGCTTAAATTTATTCATTTTTTGACTTACTCCACCAAAAATCCACCGGCTTGATGTTCCCAGAGTCTCTGATACGTTCCACCGGCTTGAGCCAGACTATTATGGTCTCCATCTTCGACGATTTTACCGTTTTCCAAGACAATGATTCGATCCATCTCCCGCAAGGTAGACAAACGATGAGCCACCGCAATCACTGTCTTACCAACCATCAGTTCGTGCAAAGCTTTTTGGATCGCTACCTCACTTTCACTATCAAGAGCCGAGGTGGCTTCATCCAATACCAGTATTGGAGCGTCTTTCAACATAGCTCTCGCTATTGCTACTCTTTGCTTTTGTCCACCAGACAGCTTCACTCCCCGCTCACCCACCAGAGTGTCGTACCCTTCTTCCAACTGAGAAATAAAGTCATGAGCTTGAGCTTTTTTGGCGACAGAGATAATCTCCTCTTCGGTAGCGTCTAGTTTGCCATAAGCGATATTCTCCCGAATAGAACGATGGAATAGCATTGGTTCCTGTGGCACCACCGCAATACTGCTACGCAGAGAATCTTGTGTCACCTGAGCAATATTCTGACCATCAATCATAATCTCACCAGCGTCGATATCATGTTGCCTGAGCAACAAAGACACAAAGGTGGTTTTACCAGCTCCCGACGGGCCAACTAGACCAATTCTCTGACCGGGTTCGATCTTTAGATTAAAGTCATCAAATACTTTATTGGCACCGTATTCAAAAACAACCTTATCCCAAGTAATTGAACCGGCTTCTACTGACAGTATAGGGGCGTCTTTTTTGTCGGTTATTTCATGGTCTATCAGGACTTCTTGCAAGCCTTCTTCAATTTCACCATATTTTCTAGTCACCCCATTCATTATATTACCCATAATATTAAAGGTGTAGCCAACTCGGGCCAACAACATCAATACCAAAACCAGATTGCCAGCGGTAGCTAAATCATTTACCAACATAGTATAAACAATAACCAGAACCATACCGGTCAATAACACTCCAAAAACACCATTCATTACCATAAGCCACTCACCCATATAAGCTTGCTTGAAGTCTTTATTTTTTCTATCACTTAGAACATCATCAATATTTTTCAATTCAAAACTCTTACGTGAGTATTGTCTGGTCGCAGCAATATTTGATAACACGTCTACTCCTGCTCCACGCAAAGCTGAAGACGCCGCTGAATAAGCGACAACGTGTGGTCTGCGTTTTTTAACCCAAAATAAGTTAAAGAAAAATACTAATACCAATACACCCAAAAAGACTGTACCGACCAACCAGTGTAAGTTAAAGAACAGTATCAGAGTGACAGTTACGGAAATAACTTCTGGAAAAATATCCCACATAATCCTGAAAGATAGCTCAGAAGAGCCACCAGCAGCGTTAGAGATTTTATTAGACAAAGCTCCAGCAAAACGATTAGAAAAATAACCGTGACTATGATTTGAAATATAAGAATAAAGTTGTTTATAGGCATAGGCGTCAGCTCGGATAATCCAGCCCAAACCTAAAAAACCACTGGCCCGCCAGAAAATCCGATCCAAAACTCCTAATATTACAAAGCATAAACCCCAGAATACCAAGATATCAATTTGTTCTATTTTGTCGGTAGATGTACTAAAACCATCGATTAATTCTGAAACCACCCAGATCGCTATAAGTTCAGACACCTGTGCCAAAACAACAGCTAAAAAAGCAAGCAACATCAACGGACGGAATGGCTTGGCTACATACCAAATAAACCGGATTGGTGTATTCGGAATGTCACCATTATAAGTCGCCTCGTTGGCGTTTTTTGGTTCTATCTTAGTCATATTTTTAGCTCTACATTAACTTAATAATGCTTGTAGAATAGAGTGTCACGTCTTTATAGTGACGAACTAAAAGTGTAAATCTTACCAATTATAGCAACTTTACTTGCATACCAATGGCTACCCTAGTGCATATATCATTAATAATACATGCACTAAGTGGCTAAAATAGCCGATTCTGATATAAGTCCTTGTCTATGAATGGTCAATTCTTCACCAATCACCCTAACCACAGTGGAGGCCACACCCGTGCGCTCACCATCTGGTATTACTCTATCTATCAGACTGGCCTTGTCGCCCAACTGAATAAATATCTCCCCCGGTGTGGGAAGACTGGGCAAACCACTCAAATTTGCGCTAGTACAAGTAAGTGGTGCATCATACTCAGCCATAAATTCTTCTATTAATTTTTGCGCAACTAAGTCAGTTGAAATACGAAAACTGACTGTACCGTCGTGGTATTTGGCACACTCCGGAACTCCGGACTTAGCTGGCAACACCAGAGTAAGTGGACCGGGTAAGAATCGCTCTGCGATTCTTACCGCCTTGGTGCTCATCACACCCCACCGAGCGATATCTTTCGCATTACGTACTAATAAACTTACCGACTTACCTTCGCTACGACCCTTAAGCAGAAATAGCTTCGCTATTTCTGCTTCATCAAAAGCATTAACACCCAAGGCATATATTGTTTCAGTCGGGTAGAGGATCATTGGAGTAAAATCTATCGGATTTTATATGAGTTCAATATTATTTTATTTGCCGTAATTGGGATCATTTTCCTGCAACCACCTGTCGGCATCATCAGGCCCCATCCCTACTCTTCCTGCGTCTTCTTCTTTTTCTGCAAGATAATCTCCATCTACAATATCTGTAACCAATTCGACCTGAAAACCATGATCGGTAGAATTATCAATCCGTTCTCCGGTTGCAAGGTCTCTTAATTCGCCTGAAATATCTTCATCTTGATCATGCAGATTACTGACATGCATCTCAACATCCTTTATTTCATCTAAACGTTGTCTATGATCTCCGTCTCTATTTGCTCTGATTTTTTCCATAAAAAATAATTAATGATTATACTGTGGTTTACTTAGCTCTTTAGCTAAAGCTAAGATAAAAGCTCTATGATAAGACTCGCCTTCATCTGCTAAGTCTCCTGGCAATAATTGTTTATTATTTTTCAAAAAATTATAGGCTCCCTCTTCATCATCAGCCAAACTAGCTAAACCTTGACCTATCAATGACTCTACCACCTTTTCATTTGCAACAATCTCGTTCACATAGGTTTTCACAAAGTTTAATTTACCAGTAAAATCACCTAATCTCTCGTCACTATTTTCAATACAGCTTTCAGCGCTGATGTTCCACGAACCTTCAAAGCTTCTTTCCATTCCTTTCATAAGTATATTCCTTAGATTGGCTTAATATGCTAATATCATACCACTTTTTCTATGGCAGATTAAAGTAATGTCTGGTCTACTAAATAAATACTTTGTGACCGATTAGCTCAGCTGGTAGAGCGCTACATTGACATTGTAGAGGTCACAAGTTCAAGTCTTGTATCGGTCACAAAGTATTTATTACCAACTAAACCCTTCCAATCTATAGGAAGGTTTTGTTGTTTTATAGACAGAGCTGTTATACTTCCCTCTATGTCTGAAACTCAACCAATTGAAAAATTAAAAGAGGTGGTAGTTATCTACCACGCAAATTGCCGTGATGGATTCGGATCCGCCTACGCTGCTTGGACCATCTTTGGTGATAAAGCTAGCTATATTCCCCGCAAAACCCAAGAAGCCATACCGGAAGGACTAATAAATAAAGAAATTTACATACTGGACTATAGTTACGACAAAGAAACTCTTACCAAACTTAAAGAGATAAACAAGAAAGTGGTGGTTATAGACCATCACGAAACCGCCAAGGAAGCAGTGGAAAGTTTTGACGAAAATATATTTTCAAATGATCATTCTGGAGCCGTCCTTACTTGGCAGTATTTTCATTCAGACGAGCCAGTACCAAGATTACTTTTATACATTGAAGATCATGATTTATGGAAAATGGAGCTGGAACACACTAGAGAGTTTGGGGCGGCTCTAGGTGAATACGATCGTGACTTCGCCACTTGGCACCAATTAAACAAAAACCTTGAAGATAGACTACATTTCAATAAATTTATTGAGCACGGAGAAATCATCGCTCGGTTTGAAGAATCTCTAGTCGATAAGATGCTAACTTTTCGAGAAAAAGTAATTTTTGAAGGTCAGGAAATATACGCCCTAAACGCTGAAAGAATTTATCGTTCTATTTTGGGTAATAAATTATCGGCTCTCAACAAATCTGAGGGTAAAATGGCTATGGCCATAGTTTATTACCGTTATGACGGTATGGTGCACTGTTCACTTCGAAGCCAAGGTGAAGTCGATGTGAGCACTATTGCTACTAAGTATGGTGGCGGAGGACATAAAAATGCCGCCAGTATTCGAGTAGCAAATTGGTCTGATTTACCTTTTAAGTTTCTTTAAGGTTCGAATAAAACCCGCTTAACCCACAAATGTACTACATCTTGTAGGTTCGAGGCATTTAACTGGTGAAAACAGGGTTTATTAGGTATAGTGACGACTATGATTATCCTCTCAATTGAAACCTCAGCGGATGAAACCGGAGTTAGCTTGGTGGAAGCGGAGGGCAGTTTTCCAACGGCCACCTACACCCTGCTCGGTAATGGACTACGCTCACAGATAGAACTCCATAATCAATATGGCGGAATTTTTCCAATGATGGCCAAACGTGAACACGCCAAAGCCTTGATACCCCTTCTACAATATTCCCTAGAAGAAGCTGATTTACTAGCGGAAAACTCCAGTCATTTATCATCAGAAAAAATAGATGAGATAAATAAAATCCTAGAACGAGAAACAGATCTAGCCAAAGATCTGCTGGAGTTTTTAAGTAAATATGAATTACCGGAAATCAACCTGATTACAGTCACCAACGGACCAGGTTTGGAACCAGCTTTGTGGGTTGGAGTAAATTTTGCCAAAGCCGTAGCAAGTGTAATTGGTTGTCCGGTCGTCCCAGTCAATCATATGGAGGGACATATACTGGCTTCGATTTTTGATGTAGTTGAAGAAGATCAGTTGGCTCAAATAGAATTTCCGGCAATTGCTTTACTTATCTCTGGTGGACACACCGAATTGATTCACATGCCAAACTGGGGTGAATATATAAAAATCGGTCAAACTCGCGATGATGCCGTTGGTGAAGCTTTTGATAAAGTGGCCCGCTTGCTCGGTATGGGATACCCCGGCGGACCGGAGATTGGGAAGCGTGCGAGCGAAGCTCGCACGCAAAACCTACCACCTTTTAAGTCTAACTTACCCCGTCCAATGATTCACTCAGGTGATTTAGATTTTTCTTTTTCTGGCTTAAAGACAGCTGTCTTGTATGCAGTCAAGGATTTAGGCGAAGTAGAATTAACTGAAACACAAAAAAACGCCCTGTCCAGAGACTTTGAAGACGCTGTGACTGAAGTTTTATTAAAAAAAACCAAAGTTGCCTTAGATACCTACGGTGCCAAAACCTTAATCATTGGTGGTGGAGTAAGTGCCAGCCCACACCTAAGAGCCATCTTTACCAAAGAATTACTGTCATCCAATGAAGACACTGAAGTTTTTTTTCCAATCAAACAATTGTCCACTGACAATTCAGTTATGATCGCCTTAGCCGGACACGCTCATAAAGAAGGAGCCAGCACCGCTGGAGCAGTCAAACTAATCAAGGCTGACGGCAATAAGTCACTTTAGTTCCATAGAGAGAAAGCCGGTTGGAACCTTACGGTTCCAACCGGCTTTCTCTCTTAAACAAACCCTACCCTATAAATCATCAACCCAGCCAAACAGTATGATATTACATAATATCATACTGAAGGTTTTTATTGGTTGATCATACAACTCCCTTGCCCCTAATTAGTCTTTGGTCTTAGAAAAAAGCAAAAAGTGTAACGGGTATTTCTTTTTTAGCGCATTTAAACTTAAAGGGTTACGAGCCAGATCGATTTTTTCATCCCTTTTCTTAAACTCTTTATCCATTTTAGAAATCACTTGTTCATAACCAGGCATCTGATCTTCCAACCAGCGACTAATTTTACCCACTGTGTCTTTACCAACCTTAAATTCATCAACAATCTGGTCATAAGTAGAACCAGACAACAAAGCTCTGGCTATTAATATTCGTCTGCCAAGCATAATGCGTTCACTCTCAGTCAATAAATCTTTCAGGAAATTTTTTGCTTCTATTCGACCCTTGATTGATCCAGCAGCAGTGTATAAAGCATCGAGTGTTTCCATTCGCTCTTGATTAGACAACTCTTGTGGTCTGACTCTCATAAAAAATACTAATTAAAATAATAATTTTGCTTCCCAAACTAATTCTATGGTTTTAAGAATCTCAGTATGATATTACATTATATCATACTGTGTGGAATAGTTGTGTTTCAAATGACTGGTTTGAAGCAGTTGTTTTTATTTAATTATTTCGGGGTTAAGATATAGATATTGATTTAAACGACGTGCTTCAAACAAGCCATATTTTGTGCTACTATCGACATCTAAGAACTAAACTATGAGTGAAAACGAGATTAAAAACACCCCAGAAATTTTCCTAAAACCCTACGACCCAAAAGAACACGAAAAAAACATCTATAAGCTATGGGAGGAGTCAGGCTATTTTAACCCTGACAATCTACCTGGAGAGCGTGAAGAAGCTTTTACTATCGTTATGCCACCACCAAACGCTAACGGCTCCCTCCATGCTGGCCACGGTTTAGTTTTTACTATTGAAGACATTATGGTGCGATTTGAACGAATGCGAGGCAAGAAAGCGCTTTGGCTACCGGGCGCTGATCACGCCGGTTTTGAAACTCAAGTCGTTTACGAAAAGAAACTACAAAAAGAGGGTCGTTCTCGCTTCGGCATGGACCCTAAAGAACTCTACGATGAAATAATGGATTTTACCCTAAGTAACAAATCATTTATGGAGAACCAAGTTCGTGAACTGGGAGCCTCCTGTGATTGGTCACGCCAGAAATTCACTCTTGATGATGACGTGATTGAAATTGTCTACAACACTTTCAAACAACTAGAAGAAGATGAGTTACTGTATCGTGGTGCCCGTATTGTGAATTGGTGTCCAAAACACCAAACCTCCCTCTCCAACCTTGAGGTCAATTACTATGAACGCAAAGATCCATTTTATTATTTCCAATATGGACCGTTTGTAATCGGTACAGCTCGTCCCGAAACAAAATTTGGCGACAAATACGTAGTCATGCACCCAGATGATAAGCGATATTCAGAATACGAACACGGACAAAAAATCGAACTGGAGTGGATCAATGGCCCGATTACCGCCACCGTCATCAAAGACGAAGCTGGCGATCCGGAGATAGGTTCCGGAGTAATGACCATCACCCCATGGCATTCAAATATAGACTTTGAAATTGCCAAACGACACAATCTGGATTACGAACAAGTAATCGACTGGCGTGGCAAACTATTACCAATAGCTGGCGAATTTGCTGGTATGAATATTACCGAAGCCAGAGAGGCTATCGTAAAAAAACTCGATGAAAAAGGTCTGTTGGTTAAAATAGAAGAAAATTACGAACACTCCGTGCCTTGTTGCTATAAATGTGACAAAGAGATTGAGCCACAGATTCGTGAACAGTGGTTTGTCAAAATGAAACCATTGGCTGAAAAAGCGGTGACCGCTCTAGATGCTGGCGAGTTTAAATTCATCACCGATCGTGATGAACGAGTCTTTCGTGACTGGATGAACAAAATCGATGACTGGAATATCTCTAGACAAATCGTCTGGGGCATACCAATACCAGCCAAAGTCTGTGGTTCTTGTGGACACGGCATGGTTGATCTTAAAGACACCATCAAAAAATGTACAAAATGCAACGGCGCTGTATCACCTGATCCTGACACCTTTGACACCTGGTTTTCGAGTGGTCAGTGGCCACTAGCTACCACCGGCTTCCCTGATGGTAAAGACTTTGATACTTACTACCCGACATCTGTAATGGAAACCGGTAAAGACATTATTTTTTTCTGGGTATCCAGAATGATTATGCTTGGTTTATACCGTACCGGTAAGGTGCCGTTTAGAAAAGTCTATCTACACGGAATGGTTCGAGATAAACACGGCCAAAAGATGAGTAAGAGTAAAGGTAATGTAATCGCTCCGAGTGAGGTGCAGGAACGCTTTGGTACCGATGCTTTACGGATGGGGCTGATGGTCAACAATGCCCCTGGTAGTGACATGAACCTAGATGTGGACAAAGTTAATGCTTATAAAAAATTTGCCAATAAGTTATGGAATATCAGCAGATTCACTTTAGATAATCTGGCGGGATACGATCCTCAGACCAAACTAACTGATACCGACACTCAAAATATCAAAACTCACCTCACTACAGCTATCACCGAAATCACTGACCATATGAACAAAGACCGTTTTGATATAGCGGCTGAGAGAATCTACCATTTTGTCTGGGATTATTTTGCCAGCACTTTGATCGAAGAATCAAAAAGTCTTTTGAATTCTGAAGATGTGTCAGTAAAAGCTTCACGTCAAAAACTACTAGCTGAGTATCTAACAACTTCACTCAAACTTCTCCATCCATTTATGCCATTTGTAACCGAGACGATTTGGCAAGAACTACCGAAAGAACTTAAGGATCAAGATATATTGATGGTGGCTAAGTGGCCGGATGAATAATTAATAAAATTATCAATAAATAAAATGGTTATATTCATGGCCGAGTTTATGTTCAACAAAGCGGGACGCCCTACGGGCGCCCCGCTTTGTTGAAAAATCAGTCAGTTTGTGGGATATTTAGGTATCACAAGTTCAAAAGAGGGCGCACAACACAATGCGAGCAGTTCTTGATTTATGTTCGATAGACGGTAAAGAGAGTCTGGTGCTTAGGCAAGGATGCGTGATTCTTGCCTATGTGGTTTCTTGGTCACATGACCCAGACGTGCAGACTAACGACTGGATTGGTGGAATACATATAGACCCTGTGACCAAAAAGCCAGGGACGTTCTTTGGTCGCAAGCGTCCGTTTTCTTGGTTAGTTGAGCAGTTGAGTTTCTGCTGATATTGACCTCACTTTTGCAAAGCGCACAATCCGGTGCGCTTTCATTGTATCTGACGGGCAAAAGCTCCACTTTTGCCCTCTACAACAGTGATACAATTACCAAATGGATTCGACGCAATTTGCGCTAGCGTTTTTAGGTGGTCTAATACCCGCTTTGTTTTGGTTATGGTTTTGGTTACGAGAAGATAGACAGAAACCAGAACCTTATCTACTAATCGCCCTGACCTTCATCGGTGGAATGATGGTGGTACCAATCGCCCTCCCTCTCCAGAAGCTGGCGATGGATATATACGTAGGTAGCAATTTAGTTTTTGTTTGGGTAGTGATTGAAGAGGTTTTAAAATACGCTATCGCCCTACTGATAATTTTATGGAATCGATACGTTGACGAACCGATTGACGTTATTATATACATGATCACTATCGCCCTTGGTTTTGCAGCCTTAGAAAATACTTTGTATCTTTTTAACATAATCGACATTCACGATATTCCAAACTCATTAGTCACCGGAAACCTAAGATTTTTAGGAGCAACCCTACTACACGTCTTGGCTTCTGGTACCGTTGGAGTATGTGTAGCCTTCGCTTATTATAGCTCAGCTCTTATCAAAACCTTGGCCGGACTGTTTGGGTTATGCATGGCCATTGTGTTGCATGCCATCTTTAACTTTTTTATAATAGGTGGAAGCGGACAAACCATTCTCGGAGTGTTCCTCTTTGTCTGGATGGGCATAATTGTGCTCCTACTCTTTTTTGAGAAAATTAAAATTATAGAATCTCGTCACTTAAGTACATCGCAAAAATAATTATGAAAAAATCATCATTTCTTGAAAGACTAACCGGAGCCGTATCTCTAAACAAATATGACGAAGTTTTAGATGAGGATCACGAATTTTCAGACGAAGGGCCGTACAAAGAACAAGAATATGACGATGAGTCAGAGTGGCACGGCGTTGATAACGAACTAGAAGAAGAGCCTCAAGATGGTGAATTACCGGTTGACATGTATCACACCGGAGAAGCCATTGTTATCAGAGCGCTAGTAGCCGGTGTATCTCCAGAGGATTTGGATATAGCTATCACTCGCGACATGGTTACTATTAAGGGAGTACGTGAAGAATTTCAAGAGACTGACAGCGACAATTATTACCACAGAGAATTATTCTGGGGTGGCTTTACTCGTACCCTACTCCTACCAGAAGAAGTAGTAATTGACGAAGCTGAAGCCCACGAAAAGCACGGCATGTTGGAGATAAGACTACCTAAAGTAGACAAAGACCGAAGTACCAGATTAAAAGTACGAGCTCACACTCCTAAATAATTTGAATTCCCAATAATAGCGAACGGCCCCGAGAAATGGGGCCGTTTTCGTTGTCCATTGGTGGTGTGGTTTACCTTTCTATTTCCATCCACTTGTCTGGGACCTTGATCCAAAGCGTAGCATCCTTCCCAGTACGCTCGACTCGAAGAGCTACCCCTCCGCGCGCATATACCACAAGCGGAAAACCGTCACAGCTTCCGTTGAGTTTTCGGCTCACTTCAGCCCTAAGCATTGTTGGGGTACAGCCGTCCCCTTGAGCCATACGCTCAAGTGAGCCAACCAACTCATCCTCTTCTTTCATATTTTTTACCTTCTCTTTGTTTTACTTGAAGAACTCATTCATCTGAAGCAGAAAACCGCCTCAGAAGGCGGTTTTCAAATCATTTTGAGTACAAAACAAAAACTTAAAAAACGCCTTATAGTGCGGTCCTTAGGTTTCCCGACGAAACAAAGCTACTCCAAGTCTGTTGTCGATTGTTATGTAACATAGTGACTTCATTATAGGGAACCGTTATCTTTTTGTCCAGCTTAGAAAACAACACCTTAAAACATCATCTAATATCAAATTTATAACTACCCTACTCCCTCAAACCGGCCTGAAAAATCTCAGACGGTAACCAAGTGTCAACCTTGTCGCCACCGGCCTGATCGATTAGCTCCTGCCACTGATTGACCCGATTAGGTAAAACCAAAGACACTGGCCAATAAAATTCCAGTGTAGCTTTATCAAACCCATTTAGCCTCTTCAAAATTTGAGGAGCTAGCGTGTAGAGTTGGAAAAACAGCTGTGACACACTTTTCTTCTCTCCAGCCAAAGCAATCTCTTCTTGACCTCCGGCGCTAAAAACATCACGCAAATTGGTAGAAACAGCCCCCAACTCAGTCATCATATAAGTGGCGGCCCGTTCATAATTAGCTCGACCTTTAAATAATTCTGAAAAAAGAATCAGACAATCAATCTTAAACATCTCTTTATCCGCTGACTCTAAAGTGTGAAACTGCTTAATAATCGGCGACCTTACCTCTGACTCTTCATCAATCCACCACAACCCTTCCCCGGACTTAAGTTCTGAACGATAATAATTTTTGATTTGTTCAATAGTGTTACCACTTTGTCTTAATTGATCATAAGTAGTACCGATTTTATCAAAAATAGATTTGCCGAGGCTTAAATTCATATCGATCTGGTAACGAGGTGAATGGGTCACACTGACAGCTGGTAAACAGTCTTGATAAAGACGATATTTTATATCTGGGACACCACCTAGCTTTCCAAACAAAACATAAACCTTGTCTATTCCTGCTTCACGTAAACTTTCTAGAACACTATTACCAACTGAGCGCCACTGATCTTTAGCCGTCATCTTAACCTCTACTCCAAAAATACCAGCCACAATATCCGGAAAGGCCGTGGTGCTAGTCTGTTTAATCAAACCCTCAAACTCTGTCCCCACCGCCTCAACTTTCATCACCTCGTACACCATAGCTTCAAACTGAGTTGGGTTGGGTAGTGATTGGCTATTTTGTAATTTCGAAATTAGATTATTTTTGGTATTTTCTAATATTTCCAAAAAGGTTTCTTCAGCTGAATTTTGTTTGGAGATATGCATCATAATTATTTTAAATTCTTATTTAAAAATAATTCCACTGACTTGGCTACATGCCAACCAAGGACCGGCGGGACAGCGTTACCGATTTGTTTATAGGCTTGCGAAGTAGATGGGAAAAACTCCATATTATCCGGAAACGACTGAATACGAGCCGCTTCGCGAGCCGATAGACGACGTCTACCATTCCAGTGAAACTCGATATTTCCGTGATGTTCTGTCCTCATCGTTGGCCCCGGCTGATCTTTTTTTATAGCATTGTTGCCTTGACCCTTGTTTTTCTTGGCCTTAGACCAAAAATGATTTAAAAAACCACCCTCTTCAATATTTTCCAGATCAGCCAAAACCTCACCGACCGAAACTGGTTTATTGGTATGAGTTGGTCTAGGATAATCAGAATCCTTAAATATGGGCAAAACGTCTTTTCTGGTACCGACGATAATAACTCGCTCTCGTCTTTGGGGGACACCATAATCAGCAGCCAAAAGTAGTCGATGATTGACATGATAACCAAGCGAGGCAAAATCATCCTTGATGATATCAATGGCTCCACCACCATCAATGGTAAGTAGCCCTTTGACGTTTTCAGCTACAAACAACATCGGTCTAGTCCTCTTGATTACTTCCGCCATACTTCTATACAAAGTTCCCCTCTCACTGTTAAGACCCCGCCGTTTACCGGCATGACTAAACTCCTGACACGGAAAACCACCCAAAACAACATCGGTTGATTTAGGTATCTGGTTATTTTCAATAGACTGATGTGTACCATCTAGGATATGTATGATGTTGCCACAGACAATTTCGTGATTGAAATACTCCTTAAAAGTCATACAAGACGGAGGATCGATATCATTCGCCCATTCAATACTAAAATTACGTTTACTGTACTTTTTACCTAATGATTCAAAACCACCAACAAAACCCAAGTCAAGACCACCACAACCAGAAAAGAGTGAAGTGACTTTATATTTTTTCTTAACTTTTTTCATTACGTTGATTATTTTAAAAGTTCATCACAATCAACTCCCAAGGCGGCGGCGATTCTCTCAATAGTCATTAAGGTAGGATTTGTCTTACCGGATTCAAGGTTGCTGATAAAAGAACGGTCACAACCTAAGTCTCGACAGATATCGCCTTGCGACATATTTTTAGCCCGTCTGATCTGTTTTATATTTTTGACTAACTTTTCGATGGCCGTGGTCATAATTTAATTCCCTATGATCTAAATTATACCGAATGTTGTTTTATTTACTAATGTCTTATAAAACAATATATGTTGGTAAATAATCACCCTTACCTATGTCTCGATAATATTATTTATACACTTAATTTATTGGTGGCTATAGATTTACATTTTATAAAAAAGGAAACCGCCCGACCGGCGAGCCAAACGGTCCTCAGTCTCGCCTTGGTCAGACAATGAATTTTTCATGATTGTCTTGGCAATTTGAAATCATTCACCTATCTTAATCTTTAGAAAAAAATTTGGCTCCGCCGGAGCGGAGCCAAGAGCAAAGTGATCAAGGACAAGTGCCAAAATCAAATTGCAAAGTTCAACTTGCAGGGACGACGAACGCAAACGCCCCATCGTCACCCCACTGATTGTCGGGGCCGTCCTGACCCGCACTGACCCACCGACCGCCGCCGCTCCAGTATGCGCCGAGCGCGACCGGGACGCAGTAAGAATCAGTGATGGGGTCATGGAGTGCGGCGATGTACCAGAACCCCATTTCTTCCATCATCTTGTCGGAGACGGTCTCGCGAATGCGCAGGACAACACCAGCGAGCGGCTGTGCGTAACCGAAGCCAGCGGCGTACTTCCGCAGTTCGGCGGTCGTGCGGTTCTGCTCGACCTCCTTGCCGGGAACGATGCCGAGTTGGTATTGACGACCTTCCTCCAGTCGATGGCACTTATCGTAACCATCCTTTTTCTTGGAGATCAGGCACGATTTCGCCCAGTCACTGATGCGGAATCCGGCGTCGGTAAGCCGATTGATTTCCTGCTCGCCGGTAAGGGTCAGGCCGGTGATCGAGATGAGGATGTGGCCGTGTTCGTTGCGTTCGAATTGAGGTTTGACCTCAACGAGGTCAAGTTCTCCCGAAAGGAAACGCTGGACGCCATGCTCGCCACCGAGTTTGTTCCAAACGGCTTCGACTCGACCAAGGGTGATGTCAGGATATTTCATTTCTGACTCCTTCCGACTGCTAGTCGGTGTCTTCTCTCATCTGCTAGATGAGAGGCCAACAAAACACAATGCGGAATACAGTGTGCCGTAGCAGAAAAAGTCCGAAAGTCAGACACTTTCTGCTACGGCAGACACGACTATGCGAAGTTCAAAAACTGACTTATATTTATAATAAAATTTGCTATATGTCAAATTTATTCGTTACCGCTCCAAAATACCAAGGCCTTTGGACGACATTTCGTATCTTCAAATATTCTGATATCTTGAAGAGACATCGTAACGCTTAAAGTCTCTACCCGAAAGCAAAGCAGTTTGCTTTCTTCCCAAGCAGTCGAAAACCCGCATAAAGCGGGCTTTCTTTGTGC
>JAGQME010000015.1 GCA_020428795.1 Candidatus Kaiserbacteria bacterium | reverse complement strand
ACCTCTTTACCAGTCTGGTAGACAATCACGTTGCACGGCAAAAGAAGCCCGATTTCTTTTTCAGCTTCAAGTGCTTGGTGCGCAAACGTTGGGTTACAAGCACCAAGAATAGTGTAGTTTTCATAATCAAGGTCGAGTTTTTTCTTCATCGTGGCTTTGACGTCGATAGCGGTCAAGACACCAAACCCCTCTGTAGCTAATGCTTCAGTTACTTTTGTAATTGCTTCTTCAAATGGAAGACTGACAATTTTTGAATATCCGTATTTCATATTAATTTTCTTTCCTTGTTACCAGCCAGTTGTAGACGAGTGCAAAGGCATACAAAATAACAAAACTTATTATCGCTGCCTCTACCATTCCACCAAGGATGCCGCCAAATGAAGGAGAGAAGAACATGTGCCACTCCCGCATCATCATTCCCGCTCCAGTGTATAGACCTAGGTTCATGAGTATCCCAAGAAGCAACATACATGCTGCGGATACTATCGCTCCTGCATATCCAAGAGCGAGTGCATTAAGTGTTTTCATATTATTTTCTTTTAGAGTTAGTAATTGTGGTATTGACCTAAATACCCCCTAGGGGTATTATACCAGCATATGAAAAAAGAAGTCAAGAAACGAGTAAGTCATCGTCTTAAGATTATTGAGGGACAGGTGCGTGGTTTGCAAAAAAAGATAGAGGAAGATGCATATTGTTTGGACATCATCACTCAGTCTTCAGCTATACGACACGCACTTGGTTCAATTGAAGATTTGATGCTTGAAAACCACCTCACTACTCATGTGAAAGAGCAGATGCAGGGTGGCGAGGATAAGAAAGCCGCTAAGGAGATTTTGGCAATTTATAAACTCGCTAAGAAAAAATAGTATGGAACATTCACATCACAACCATAATCTTAACAGCCACAGTATGGGGCACGGCTCAGCCCAGATGTTTCTTAAACGATTTTGGCTTGTCACGTTTCTTTTAATCCCTCTTGTTTTTACCAATGAATTTTTTGCAGGCCTACTTGGCGCTCCTGCGTTTGCACTTGGTAAATGGGTCTCTTTTGGTATTGCAACAGTCATCTTCGGTTTTGCTTTTATCTTCTTCCAACATGCTTCACATGAAATAAAGGCACGTAAGTATGGAATGATGACGCTGGTCTCTCTTGCAGTTGGAGCTGGTTATCTTTTTTCCGTAGCTTCCACCTTTATCCCGTCACTGCATGCCGAGTTCTATCTTGAAATCTCAACCCTTATTTGGGTACTTCTGTTTGGTCATTATCTTGAGGCACGTTCAGGTGCGGCTGCTGGTAATGCACTACAAGAAGTCGCCAAGCTCTTACCTAAACAAGCTCACAAACTTGTGAATGGTGTCGAGGAAGATGTAGATATTGCTGAACTTAAAGAAGGTGACGAAGTTCTGGTTAAGCCAGGAGAAAAAATTCCTGCTGACGGGGTTGTGCTTTCAGGTTCAGTAAATGTCGATGAGGCGCTCATTAGTGGTGAATCAAAACCGGTCCAAAAGAAAAAAGATGATGAAGTTGTGGCGGGTGCCATTTGTCTTGATGGTTCACTTACGCTTAGGCTTACACGAGTTGGTGAGCACTCAACTATAGGTCAGATTCAGAAACTGATTGCAGAAGCACAACAAACTAAACCAAACTCACAAAGAATTGCAGATAAGGCCGCTGCAGTCCTCACTTTCGTTGCGGGTATTACCGCACTTCTCACTATTCTTGTATGGACACTCATTATTGGTGAGACGTTTGTCTTTGCAATTACGCTAGCTATTACAGTCTTGGTTATTGCGTGCCCACACGCGCTTGGTTTGGCGATTCCAACAGTCACCACCATTACGACTTCACTGGCTGTGAAGAATGGTTTCTTTATCAAAAATTTGGCAAAGATTGAAGTCATTAGAAGAGCGAGTTACGTAGTCTTTGATAAAACAGGAACGTTAACTACAGGTGTATTTGGGGTAACTGATGTGGTGTCACTTGGCGAAAAAACCGAGCGAGAAATATTGAGTATCGTTGCTTCACTGGAACAGCACTCTTCGCATATCATTGGGCAGTCTATTGTGGCGCACGCCAAAAAGGAAGGTGTTGTGCTTTCAAGTATCTCTGAGTTTAAAAACGTAGCTGGAAAAGGTATACGAGCTTCAATAAAAGGTGGAGTATTCACTGTTGGTAACAAAGCCATCATTGAAGAGGTGGGTATCAAAACTGAGGCATCATTGAATCAATATTCAGAACTTGCTTCAAAAGGTAAAACGACAATATTTATTGCTGATGCGAATAATGTAATTGGACTTATAGCACTTTCTGATACGGTGAAGTCAGAGTCCTACGAAGCGGTACAAAAACTACATGATATGGGAGTAAAAGTAGCAATGTTGACGGGAGACAATAAAGAGGTTGCCAAAGGTGTTGCTGAAGAACTTGGCATAGATACCTATTTTGCAGAAGTGTTACCACAAGACAAGTACACTCACATCCAGACACTTCAAAAAGAAGGCAACGTTGTACTGATGGTAGGAGACGGGGTGAATGATGCTCCAGCCCTTACGCAAGCTGATGCGGGTATAGCCATTGGTGCTGGTACAGATGTAGCCGTCGAGGCGGGCGACGTAGTCCTCACTCGCAATAACCCAGAAGACATAGTGCGTCTCATTACACTATCAAAAAAGGTGTATAGTAAAATGATTCAGAATCTTGTCTGGGCACTTGGATACAACATTGTAGCTATTCCTGCTGCAGCTGGAGCATTCGCCTACTGGGGATTCTTCTTACGTCCAGAGATTGGTGCATTTGTAATGAGCCTTTCTACAGTCATTGTTGTGGCAAATGCCATGCTCCTCAAACGAATAGATTTGGGTTAGAATGATACATAAGAACTATGTTTAAGTTTGCAAGCCAAATGGTAAAAAATAAGGTGGTCGGAGGAATGCTCTTAGCTGTCTTTCTGAGCGTCCTATCATTAAGCTTATTTCATATGCCTGCAGTAGGTATGGATATGAGTGGAGACACCTCTGGTTGTCCGTTTATGGCACACGAAGCGACATTGTGTTCAATGAGTGTGCTTGACCATGTTGGAGCGTGGAAGTCAGCTTTTTTAGCGCTTGTTCCAAGCTTCATAGTACTACTGTCTGCTCTTGCGGGAGCAATTGTTTTACTTTCTATCGCACCGAATTTACTGGTAAAACAAAGGTACAGAACTTTACCACTTCCCAAAAAGCTCACTGAACGTACCTACTCATTTTCATATCGCCCACTACAAGAGTTATTCTCTAGTGGAATTCTTCACCCAAAACTTTTCTAACACACAGTTAATCCAGTAGGGCACTTTTGTGTCTCTGCTGTTTTTATTAGTGTAATGAAAAGTAATATGAATCAAACTACAATTGGTGTGCTCGTCATAGGTGTAGTTCTTCTCGTTGGAGGTTTCTTCTACTTCGGGAGCGACAATATGATGTCTGACGGAATGGATGAAATGCGTGAACACAATGATGATTTAGCACCTCATGAAATTAGCCCGAGTGATGTGGTTAAGAAAGTTCGTGACAACAAGGATGTAATACTTCTTGACGTACGGACTCTTGAAGAATACGAAGAAATACACCTCAAAGGCGCACTCTTGCTACCGGTACAAGAGCTGTCACAGGAAACCCTTACTAATATCGGACTTGGTGAGGATGCAAAAGATAAAGAGATAGTTCTCTATTGTCGCAGTGGTGCACGAAGTCAAACAGCGTACAACGTCATGAAATCACTTGGCTATACGAATATTAAAAGTGTAGCCGGAGGAATGATTCACTGGCAAGAAGACCAGTATCCTTTAACAGAGTCTGGATCATATACCGGACCGATGATGAATTCAGAAGACATTGATGTAGCTGCAGTAACTGATGGGCCAAAAATATCCATTGACCGAAAGCTTCATGACTTTGGGTTAATTCCTCAATATGGTGGGACAGTTGAGACTACCTTTGCAGTTACAAATAACGGAACTGAAACTCTGGAAATTGGCACACTAACAACAAGTTGCAGTTGTACGACAGCGACAATATCTGATACGTCAATTGAACCTAATGGAAACGCAACACTTACGGTGGTTTTTGACCCAGATTTCCACGAAGAGCCACTTGATGTCTTCAAGCGCACTGTCTTTATCCCTACCAATGACCCAAATAACCCTGAGGCGGAGGTGTCAGTTCAGGTTGATATCACCGAAGGAGAATAATTAACTTACTTAAATTAAACATTATGAACAAATACATTATCGGCACTGTCATACTTGCTGTCGTACTCATTTTTGGAGCAAACTATTTTAGCAACAAAGATGAGATAACACAGGCTGCCACAAACGTCACTTCTCCAATTGTAGTACTTGAACAACCATATGACTTTGGAGATATAGACATCTTTGGAGGAAAAGTGAGTACAAACTACACACTCAAGAACGAAGGGGCAGAAGATGTGACTATTACACAGGCTGCAACCAGTTGTATGTGCACAGAAGGAGAAATTGCTGGACTTACATTCGGTATGCACGGGAGTGAGGTGAAGTCAGTTGTCATACCAGCTGGAGGTGAAGAGGTCGTGAAAGCTACGTTTGACCCACTTGCACATGGTCCAGAAGGTACAGGACCAATAACAAGAGAGTTGATGCTCAAAACTAATTCACAAGAGACACCAGACGTTCGACTGAAGTTTAGCGGCAACGTTATTAAGAACTAGATAAAATGACTGAAAATATTCAAACAAAAACTCCTAATAACTACCTCATTCCTCTAGCAATTGTGATTGCTGGTGGGCTGGTGGCAGGAGCTGTCTTCATGAGTAATGGAAGTGGAGGAAACAGCACTGCTACAGCAACAGAGACGGGTCAGCAGGTACAACAAAGAGAGCCAGTCGGCACAACTGACGCTGTGAGAGCTGTCACGAAAGATGACCACATCAAAGGAAATCTAGATGCTGCAGTAACGATTGTTGAGTACTCTGACTTTGAATGTCCATTCTGCAAACGATTCCACGATACGATGAATGAAGTTATAAAAGAGGTTGATGATGGTCAGGTAGCATGGGTCTTTAGACATTTTCCGTTAGATCAATTACATCCAGTTAAAGCACGCGCTGTCGCGGTGGCATCAGAGTGTGCAGGGGAACAAGGGGGTAATGAAAGCTTCTGGAAATTTTCAGATAGATATATGGAACTGACTCTGTCAAACAACAAAACGCCAATCGAAACAGTAATTCCGCAAATTGTACAAGAAATTGGTCTTAACGAGTCAGTTTTTCAGACTTGTTTTGAGAGTGGAAAGTATGACCAACATATAGAAGATGATACAGAGAATGCTATCGCCACTGGCGGACGAGGTACCCCGTGGAGTGTGGTTATTGCACCAAATGGAAAAACGTTTCCATTGAACGGAGCACAACCACTTGAAGCAGTGAAACAACTTATCAATCTCGCTGCTCAAGAAAAGTAATTGGTATGTGGCAAAGACAACTTGGTATTATATTGACTAAACCGCTGTATGTATTCATTGCAATACTTACTGCGTGGGCTGTGTTGACCTTCGCTGTCTTACTGCCAAACATGCAACTTATTGGTGTGGTGTTGTTTTCGGACACCGCCTCAGCTATAGAGAAAGTTAATTTTCTTTTTAGCCTCTACGGTTCAATTGGTACCAACTTTACACTTGTATCAGCGACGTCAACGGTAGTTATAGCAGTACTCTTCGGTATTAACGTGGCATTACTTCTGTATTACGTTCGTAAGGCCCGTGGTGCTACAAGCAACGTAAGGTCAACGGGTGTAGCGGGCATCAGTGGGCTTATCAGTGGAGTGCTCGGTATTGGATGTGCCGCTTGTGGGACATTTGTTCTCACTTCAGTGCTGGCTCTCATTGGAGTAGGTGGCATAGTTACGTACTTACCGTTCAAAGGAGTAGAGTTTGGATTTATCGGGGTAGGTTTATTACTTTACTCTACTTACTCGCTTGTTAGTAAAATAGATAGTCCATTGGTGTGTCGCATAGAGCAATAATTAACAAATAAAAATATGAAATATTTAGTAGGTCTAGGAGCATTGGTGTTGTTAGTCATTGGAGGATTTTGGTATACCAACAATACTGAAAATGACTACCATATGGATTTTGACGGGGCGATGTCGGGGATGATGCAAGGTGGTGGCAAGGAAAGTCTCACGACACTTCCAGACAGTACATTAGAGAATGTTAAACCAACAGAAGTTATCGAATTGAAGGACGGAGATACATTCAATCTCACTGCATCAATCGTACAACAAGAAGTTGGTAACCGGATTGTGAAGCGACTGGCATACAATGGTCAAATTCCTGGTCCGGTTTTGAAGGTGCAAAAAGGAGCAAAAGTGACCGTGAATTTCACCAACAACATTGATATGGAAACCTCACTACATTCACATGGACTACGAGGCGATTATCTAATGGACGGTTCTGTGCCTATTACTCCAGCTATTCCGGTTGGAGAAAGTTTCTCATACGAACTGGAATTTCCCGATACGGGTGTGTATTGGTATCACCCGCACGTACGTGAAGATTACCAACAAGAACTCGGTCTCTACGGAAACATGATTGTTACTGAAGATGGATACTGGAATCCAGTTGATAAGGAAGACTATTTTATTCTCGATGATATTCTCGAGGGAGGCGACTTTAAGAAAGAGGTCGTGACGAATACCTTGATGGGTCGCTTTGGGAATACGCTTCTCATCAATGACCAAGAAGACTACACCTTAAACGTTAACCAAGGTGAGATAACAAGACTATTTCTCACAAACGTTGCCAATACACGAACGTTCGATGTCTCTTTCGATGGAGCAAAGACAAAGCTTGTTGGGGGTGACAGTGGACGCATTGAGAAAGAAGTTATGATTGACGATGTGATTATCGGTACTTCAGAACGGTATGTAGTTGAAGTGCTGTATCCTGAAGCAGGCACCTATCCTATTACTCATCGAGGCAAGAAGATTGGTATGGTGGTGGTGAAAAGTACCACCATGAACAAAAATACGGAGTTTATGAATCTTCGTTCAAATGCAGGTGACTATAGTAGTATCCGTTCAAATCAAAGTCAGTTACTTGCTAAGAAACCAGACAAAAATCTTCGCCTTGATATAGAAATGAAGGGCATGATGGGTGAAATGATGAACGATACGAATATGGGCGGCTCAGGTATGGGAATGATGGGAAGAAATAACGATGACGATATGATGCGTGAACACTGCAAGATGATGCCTGAAATGTCTGGCTGTGAGCCGTACCTTGATGAAGGAGAAGAAGATGAAGAACACGGAGAAGACGGTATTGAGTGGGAGGATGATATGGAGATGATGAACAACATGAGTACAGATGCCAATATCGAGTGGGTTATCGAAGATACTGATACTGGAAAGAAAAACGATAAAATCGACTGGTCATTTGAGACTGGTGACTTGATAAAGGTTCGTGTATACAACGACGAAAAAGGTATGCACCCGATGCAACACCCGCTCCACTTCCACGGGCAACGGTTTATTGTCTTGGCAGAAGATGGTGAACTCAACGAAAACATGCAATGGAAAGACACCGTCTTGATTCCAAAAGGGCAAACGGTCGACTTGTTGGTTGATATGAGTAACCCAGGCAAATGGATGACGCATTGTCATATTGCAGAACACTTGCACTCAGGAATGATGTTCCAGTTTAAGGTTGAGTAACTAGGAGTAAAAATTGAAAGGACTATAATTACTGCTGTAAAAAATAAAGAAAAAGCGCCATTGTCGGCGTTTTTTCTTTTTTAACGATAAGTTTCAATTTTGTTATACTTGCAACCATGAGTGAGTTGTATGCACAAACATTAAAGTATTTTCACCTTGCAATCACGGAATTCTTACCGACTCTGAGAGAGTTGCGTGATAACGTAACAGATGCCACAGTCAAAGAAGAGATTGAAGATTTAATCGAGGCATATGAAGATATTGATGCCAAGATAGAATCCCATGGTCTTATTTACGATGACCCAAATCGTTCTTACGATGGAGAGCCTGATGAGATCAAAATTGATATCCCAGACGAAATGATTAAAAACTTGGCTCGTCTTTCTCATCGGCTACTCTTTGCTTGGAAAAAACGACTTGTAAAACTTCAAAGAAAAACATATCTCACTGACGCTAACAAGGACGAAATTTACAAGCTAGAGAATCTAATCTGGCCAATAGAGGCTTTACTGAAGGCTGAGTCCTATGTTTTGGGCAAATACGCCAATCTAGGTCCTCTGACTTTTCCTGGGGAAACATCTGATCATGAAGGTGGAGTGACAAAAAGACTAAATGATTTGCTTGAGCAGATTCATACCTGTTACTCCTTGGGTGATGCAGGAGTTCTCGAAGGACAGCGTTTGTCTGACACAGAAGAGTATGTGCGGACACAAATGACAGAAATTGCAGACGCTGTTGGTAACGAGGTTTTTCAGTTAAAGGTTAAAAAGCTTAACTCTGGATGGAGAACTATGCTGAAGAGTGGTTTTCATAATAGAAAGACGGCCGAATCTAAGCTTGCTGAGTGGGAGTCAATAATTAATGACATCTTGAAAAATCTTCATCCAGTAGATTCAGTTGAAAATATTGTAAAGACAATTAAGAATCGTCTAAAAACCGAAGACTTATTTGTTGAGAGTCGGTCTCAGGATGAAGACCAACATCTCCTTATAGGTAAAAGGGATGGTAGTCCAGAAAAGGCCCATCTGATCATTGACGGAAAGACCGGCGAGATCCGTGTTGAGGACAATCAGCAAGAACCAACTGAATTGATCAGTAAGATTGAATCGGTTCTCACACTACGTGATGGTAGAAAAATCAGATCAACACGGGAGTCTCTAGAAGAGATTTCAGATCACGATGCAAAACGACCAAAATTAGATTTGGAGACAAATTTTTCGGTTTCTGGAAGCAGTGCCGGAAACTTCCTAAAGTTTAAAGTTAAAAACGATGGAGAGGAACCCGCTGTTGACGTGAAAGCAATTTTTGTAGCCGATGGAGAAGAGGTAGAGAAAATTAGTGTTGCACACAGCATTTCACCAGCACAATGTAGTCCTGAAATAAACTATCGTTACACAGATACAATGCTCTTTAATAATCAGATATCTGATGCGAGAGTAAAATTTGAATACAAAGATCGTGCTGGCAATACTTACTTGTCAGGACGGAAACTTATTCAAAATGATCGTGCTGACGGAAGATTTAATATACAAAGTAGACCCGGTGACTATTTTGAAGAATAGATGTCGATTTGCTTACCTTGTAGCACAAGTTTGCTTTTTAAACAGCTCAGTAACTCTCGTTTTTCATAAATTGGTCTCTTTCTCAGGATGTGTTTTGCGTAGTTTCGTATATCAACGTCCTTTACCTTAACGTCCGAGGAATCCTCACCTAGTACAGATTGCTGGAAATCATTGTGTGCTTGTATTTCGTCCTTAATGCGATCCTTCATCCCGATCTCATCAAGTGAGATAGTGTCTAGCAACTGTGCAAGTTGCTCAATCAAATCTTCTTCTCTAATGTACCCACACGTGCAGTGTTTGTCGTGGAATTTGCTACACCCATAGTAAACATACCTATGTGTGTTTCCATTTTTCTGTGTTTTGAATTTTTCGTCTGCAGTTATTCCTGAACCACATAGTGCGCAGGTAATCATCTTTGTAAAAGCAAATTCTTTATTTTGATTTCTTACTACGTGTTCGTTGGTGAGTCTGTTTTGAACCGCTTTGTAGAGCTCTTTCGTGATAATTGGATCGTGCTTGCCTTTGTACCAGTTACTGCTACCTTTCGGATACTCAAACTCTCCGTAGTAGAAGGTGTTTTTTAGAATGATATACACGTTGCTAAGGGTAAGTGGTTTTCCATTCTTTGTTACAAATCTCAAATCATCTCGAAGCCAGTGGAATATCTTTCGTCCTGACCAACCGTTGTACGCTACTTTTTCATACATTTGTTTTATAACCTCAGATCGGTCCGTATCTACTACTACTTCGCACTTCTTGTTACGGTCAGGATTACTCAGATAGCCAGTTGGTGCTACAGCAGGCCATAATCCCATCTCACATCTCGCTTTTAAACCACGCTTCACATTGACCACCTTGTTGTCATTCTCTAGCTTCGCCTGTGAGCCAAGAATCATCAGGAGAAACTTCTCGTTCGGATTGTTGGTAAATCTTTGGCTCGGTGTTCGTATCTCTGTCAGTAGCTTCTTATCCATAAGATCCACTACCGCTCCAAGGTCACCCGCATTTCGTGAAAGTCGGTCTGGTGCCCATGTCAAAATACCGTTGAACTTACCTTGTGTAATTTCAGCGATAAGCTGGTTATAGACTGGTCGTTGGCCAGCTTCTTTCGATGAGTGAGCCTCTCGTTTAATCTCTATTACATTGAGATTGTGACGACTGGCTAACTCCAACATCTCCTTTACTTGCGAATCAATAGATAAGGCTTGTTTGTCTTCTTGTTCCATTGATTTTCGAGCATAGAGACAATATTTAACTTGTTCTGGCTCCGTCTGTATTGACATCGGGGTGTTGATCGCATTTACCTGCATACACCCAATCAATGACGCAAGTCGCGTCAGGAGTCTAGGTCCACCACTGTTTGTAAGGTGTGTTACGTGCAATTAAGCCGACACTACCACACACCGTACTAGTGGTGTGTTGGCGGCTTTGTTTACTGGAATGATTGCCGTGTTGGTTCTGCCATTTTTCTCATATATTCCAATGACAGTAATCGCCGCTATTTTGGTTAATACCGCTTTGGGACTCTTGGAAATTAGAATCTTCGAAGAGTTGTGGCGTCATGAGAGAGAAAGTTTTGTAGTGGCTATCTTAGTGATTTTTGTCACAGTATTTCACGATGCTGGTATGGCAGTCGGTATAGGGGCAACTCTAACTCTGTTCTTGTTTGCTCGTAAGGTGGCTCATGGTCGTTTCGATGCTACTTGGAATTTTACAGACGGTACCAAGAAAGAGACTAGAGGCAACCGGCACTTAGTCATGCCGTCTGAGAAATCTGTTTCTTTTGTGACTTATAGTATCGCTGGAACTATTGGCTACATCGACGCTAGCCGACACTATGTAAACCTAAAAGCGATTGCTAATAGTGGTCAGTCTAAGGCGGTTATCATTCGTTTGCGTAATTTATTCTCAATTGACTTAGAAGGCATTGAGGCTTTAAAGGATGCCATTTATGAACTAGAAAGAAAACAGGTAGCGGTTTATGTTTCTTCAGTATCAGAACAAATTGCCAACGAATTACTGTTATTTGATGCTTTTGCTGAGTTAAATAAGAAAGGCCACTTCACTGTTAAGACTAGCGACGCCATAGATATTATTAACAAAGGCTAGAATCAAGGTTTTTATTCAGACTGTATTTACAACCAATAACTTATTGGCGCTATAATTGGTTATACTCTATAAGTGGTAAACAAATATATTATGTTTATAAAAAAATACTTTGACTATCTAAGGGATAATCCAGAAGGGTACTGGTTTAAAAGTAAACTTTACGGTTGGGGTTGGGTGCCGGTTAAATGGCAGGGGTGGTTGGTAGTGCTTTTTGGTGTGGGTATATTATTGGCTGGAATATATATCGGTGAGGCCGATGATGCGCCGGGGGCGATGTTGTTGGGGTTTATTTTAATGCTTGCTGTCATTTTGTTTTTTGGGTGGAAGAAGGGAGAGCGACCACGGTGGCAGTGGGGTCTTGAAGACAAAAAAGATGACGAGTGAAAGACTTAATCAATAAATAATTATGTCTCTCAGTACAGAAAAATTTAGGTTGATAATTTTGGGTTTGACAGCTCTGGTGTTTTCAAGGTCGCTTTTCTGGTTTTTTGATGATCCGGAGGGTCCAAATCTATTAATAGTTTTTGTGACGACCTCGATTACTTATCTCGTATCTCTTAGCGTATATAAACACGCTCCCTTAGATAACAGCCTTAAGAAATTTTGGCTAGCAATTATTGCTCAAATATTATTAATGATCGGTCTCTATATTCTTGGGTCAAATTTTTAATATTAATTTATTCCACTGATACTTCGCTTGGCCAATTTTAATCTAAAACTAGTTTTCTCTTGAGTCATATCGCCTATCTATTTTATGGTTAGATAAATAATCAGTTAGGAATCAGATAAATCCAGACTACACGCTGGTTAATTTTATAATGTATAGTATACTTTACATTATGAAAACGAATCAAAAAGGTAGTCTGATACTCTTATCGATGTTAGTGGTCGCTCTTTCGGTGTTGGGAGTCGGAGCTTATGTTTTTACTAAGACAGATATTCTCTCTCAAAACACTTCTATCAGACACTTTGATCAAGTAGATGGTTTGCTTTCGGAATCTTTGGCGACGAATACGATCAAGGATGTTACGGAACCAGATATTTTATTAGATAATAGTTCAACCATGACAAAAGAGATATTAAATGAAGTAGGTGAAATTAAAAAAGAAGAGTCAGTTACCCCAAACCCTGATTCGTACTTAGTGATAACTTTGGCCGGTGGCTGTTTTTGGTGTAGTGAGGCTTTTTTCCAAGAAGAACCAGGTGTGATCGATGCGATCTCTGGTTACGCTGGCGGGTCGGCTGATACGGCTGATTACAAAACTGTTTCCACCGGCAAAACTAAGCACAGAGAAGCGGTACAGGTCACTTACGACCCAGCTCGTATTTCTACTGAAAAAATTCTGGATGTCTATTGGTCACACATTGATCCTACCGATACGGGTGGTCAGTTTGCTGATCGGGGTGATCAGTATCACACCGCAATTTTCTATCACGATGATACACAGCGTAAGATAGCTGAAGATTCTAAAAACCGTCTTGCTATGAGTGGTTTGTTTGATAAACCAATTGCCACTGAGATTTTGCCGTTTACTACCTTTTTCAAAGCCGAAGAATACCACCAAGATTATTACAAAAAAGCGGCCGATCATTATGAGCGATATAAGGAAGCCTCCGGTCGAGCAGATTTTGTTGAAGAGACTTGGGCTAAAGACGCTGCTTTGTTCTTTCTTGATCAGTCTGGAGCAGAGGTCTCAGATGCCGATGGTCAGAACGATAATGCCTGGACTAAAAAGACGTACACCGAGGCTGAGATTGTTGCCTTGCAACAAAAACTCGATACCGATACTAATCGGATTGTGGTTAAAAATGGTACTGAGGCAGCCTTTAATAATGAATATTGGAATAACCACGAAGCCGGTATTTACGTTGACGTGGTGACTGGAGATCCATTGTTTTCGTCAACCAATAAATACGATTCAGGCACGGGCTGGCCGAGTTTTTGGAAGACAATAGATGGGGCACCAGTCACTGAAGTGTCAGATAATAGTTTTGGTATGGTGCGAACAGAAGTCAGGAGTGTGGGTGGACACCTCGGACATCTCTTTGGTGACGGGCCAAAAGAGCACGGTGGCAATCGATATTGTATTAACTCAGCCTCTTTAAATTTTGTGCCAATGACAGAGTTGGTAGAGAAAGGTTACGGTGATTATCAGTATTTATTTAATTAGTAAAATTATTATGCAAAAAGATACTAAAACCAGCGGAAAAGCTATTTTGATTATAGTTTTGATTTTGGCGGTGGCGGGAGTGGCTACTTGGTGGTTGTTATCGACTTCAGAGAATGTCTCAGAATCAAATATGGAAGAAAACACCATGATGAAGGAAGAAGTAGATGGAGTCATGGAGGGAGTGATGATGGAAAAAACAGAAGAGATACCGAAGGGTGTCATGATGGAAGGACCAACCTCAATGGAATCTGGTGATAAAAATAAAGGTACTTATGAAATCTATACTCCTGAAAAATTGGCTCAAGCGACTAATGGTGATGTTGTGCTTTTCTTTCACGCTAGTTGGTGTCCTACTTGTCGAGCGGCCGAAGCTAGTATAAATGAGACCGGTGTGCCTGACGGTCTTACTATCTTAAAACTCGATTATGATCGAGAGTTGGAATTAAGGCAAAAATATGGAGTGACTGTTCAGCACACCTTTGTTCAGGTAGATGAAAATGGAGATTTAATCAAAAAGTGGACAGGTAGTCCAAGCGCCACGGCCATCGCTGGGGCTACTATCTAATATCCTAATCATGACTCTTCTCATCATATCATTCGTAGCGGGAGCTCTGACAGTCTTGGCTCCTTGTATTTTGCCTTTGTTGCCGGTGGTGGTTGGTGGCTCAGTCAGCGACTCCACTAATCGTTTTAAACCTTACATTATTACGTTGTCTCTGGCCTTGTCGGTAATTATTTTTACCTTGTTACTTAAAGTAACTACTTTGGTTATTGATATTCCGCCCTCATTTTGGAAATGGTTTTCTGGTGGAATTTTGTTATCTCTTGGTATCGTCCTGATCTTTCCCACTTTATGGGAGAGGCTTAAATTCACCGCTTTTTTAAATAGTCGCTCACAACAATTATTATCAAAGGGAAATCGGGTGAATAATATTGGTGGTGATATTTTGATGGGGGTAGCTTTGGGTCCGGTCTTTTCAACTTGTTCGCCGACTTATTTTGTGATTTTGGCGACGGTACTGCCAAGTTCGTTTGCGCTGGGTATGGTTTATTTGTTTGCTTACACCCTAGGGCTGACCCTAGTCTTAATCCTGATTGCTTTACTGGGACAAAATCTAGTTACTAAGCTCGGCGGGGCTGCTGATCCGAGAGGAGTGGTAAAACGTGGTATGGGGGTGGTGATAGTCTTGGTGGGGTTGGCTATTGTGACTGGCTATGACAAGGTGGTTGAAACCGCTATTCTCGATGCCGGGTTTTTTGATGTGACGACTCTAGAACAACGCCTACTTAAAACAGTCGATATGCCGAAGGGTAGTGATATAAATATGGGTGCGCTCAAAGACGGTGCTATGAACGACGAGCGGCCAGGCGGTCCCTTGGCTCCGGAACTTAGCGGTATTAGTGGCTACTTAAATACTGGTGATGAAGCAATTACCCTTGAGCGATATAAAGGAGAAAAAATCGTCTTGGTTGATTTTTGGACCTACAGTTGCATCAATTGTCGCCGGACCCTACCTTACTTAAACACTTGGTATGAGCGTTACAAGGATCAGGGTTTGGAAATCATTGGTGTTCATACTCCGGAATTTGCCTTTGAGCAACGGCGGGAGAATATTGAAACAGCCATCGCTGATTTTGGTATAAAGTATCCAGTGGTACTAGATAATGAATATCGTACTTGGGGCGCTTTTGGTAACAAATTCTGGCCCCGAAAATATCTGATTGATGAGCGAGGGGTTATTATCTACGATCATATCGGGGAAGGGGCTTACGATGAAACCGAAGCCGCCATCGTTAAGGCTCTTAAACGTCTTGGTTCTTTGGCCGATGAAAATACAATTGGTGGTATCGAAGGTACTACGGAAGTTGATTTTAAATCGGTGGACTCGCCAGAAACTTATTTCGGGTCAAGTCGAAACGAATATTTAGGTAATGGTACAAAAAATCAGTCAGGGATAAATAATTTTATCCGGCCGGAGACGATCGAGAGAAATAAATTTTATTTAGCTGGGCGTTGGCAGATAGAAGATGAGTACGCTACAAATCTTGATGACGGTAGCATCACTTATCAATTTACTGCCAAAAATGTATACATGGTACTTGGTGCTCAGTCTGGTGTAGTTGAAACAGAAGTCTTTATTGATGGCAACCTGATTAGTCTGGATGAGTCTGGAGCTGATGTTGTGGCGGGGAAGATGATGGTTGACAGAGAAAGAATGTATCATGTTTTTGAATCAGAAACCTACGGAACTCACACGCTAGAGTTGCGCTTTAAGCCCGGAGTCAAAGCTTTTACTTTTACCTTTGGGTAGGTTTTCTATTGCTCGGCTGTTAGGGCTTTATCTAAGAATTTGCCTAAGCTTCGCTCAATATCCCAAGTTCTTTTAGGGCGTTAATATGATTTAGATTGGTGGGGTCGTATTTTCCTATTAACCACTCTGGTTTTACCTCTGGTTCGGTGTCGATCAGTTTCCATATCCGGCGATTACCTTCTAGGTAGATAATATCTCTGGTGTAGACCGCTCCCGCTTTCTGGCCGGTGGTACCACGATAAGTCCGTAAGGTTCGGCTCCAAGCCTTGTCTACCGCTAACATACGCAATTCGTCTAATTCATAGAATCCCTGTTCGTCTAATTGTTTGTCGGCGATAAGTAGAATGTAGTAGGCGTGCAATAAGGTAAATAAGTTATTAAAGTCCAAAGCTCTACCAAGGGTACCCATCGCAGCGCCAATAGCTAAGTAACCAGTCTCTCCGGCGTATGAATCGGCGCCAACTATCAATTGTTCAGCAAAGGTGGCAATACCTTCTTCGGCTCGGAGATAGTTATCTAATCCGATACCGAGTAGGTAAAGAGGGCTTCTTTCACCGTTTTCTCGGCGTAGGACGTGGACTCCGATTTCGTGTACCAACAAGGCTTTGAGCGATCGTTTGGTAATGGTGTCTTTGCGGAGAGCAAGGTCACTGTCGTGTGGAATACTGATGGTTTTGGTGGCCTGATTAACACCAAAAGCCACTCTTTCACCTGGCAAATCCACCATGACGGTCCAGTTTGTTAGGTTATTTTTTTCGAGATACACCACAAACATTTGATGGATTTTGTCAGCGGAGTCTACCTCGTAGTCGTCTGGTATGTAGATGCCTTCATAATAGGGTACGTGATGGACACTGATTTTTGCCGGCTTGTCTAAGCTGGTGTAATAATTTTGCCAGACTGAAAAAGCTTTATGTAGAGTCTTTCGTTTGGGGTCTATTTTGTTTATCAAAGATTTAAACCGAGTATTTATCTGATCGACGGTAAACCAGTAAAGCTGGGAATTCGGTGCGCCATAGAGTTCAACCGAAGCCCGGTGTAAAGCTTCGTCGTCGCCAACACTGGCTGCTTCCAGAATTTTGGTGATGTGTCCTTGTTCGGTAAATTTATCAAGGTAGAGTTTTTTAACCACTTCAGGTAGGTCACTACTTATAATATCGGCCGTTATATTTTTTAGCTCGTCTTTATAGATGGTTAGGTTTATCTTTTTGGCATCGTTATAGACAAAATCAATTTTTCCTTTGTTAAAGAAACTTTTTTTATTAAGGTTTATTTCATTGGGTTTTAGGTAGTGATACTCCTCATGAATCATTCGCTCCATACGAGATGTAAACCGGTGGTCAATTTGCTGGTTTTCTTGAGTATCTTTAGTCATTTTGACTAGAATAACATTGTCTATAATTATGGACAAAATCAGTTTTATTATTGCTTTATATATTTAGTCTCGACAGTATTTATATTAAGAGTAGAATGTAATTAAGTTATAAAAAAGTTATATTTATGAAAAAACTAATAGTATTTAGCTTGATATTTTTGTTGGTAGTCGCTGCCTACTTTGTTTTTACGCATAGTCTGGTACAAAAAGCGGAGGCGCCAATGATTTCAGAGGAAGTCTTGCCGGAGGATAAATTGGTGGAAGGGGTGATTACGGAAATAAATCTTGATCAGATGGCCTATGACGGCCCAGCTCTTTATAGTGTCAGGACACCTCAGAATGAACTTTACACTATTGCTATGCCATCAATGGGTCGGAACTTATGTCAGGCCAAAGACCATTTACCAAACGGTGATGAGATGGAAATCGGTGATTTTGTAGAGGTGTTTGGTCAACTAAACGAAGGCAACCAAATCATTCCTTGTGAGTCAAATGAGCATTATCTAACCCTGGTTGGTGGTTATTCTGATGCGGAGTTAGGATTCTTCTTTATCTATCCCAAAGCTCCAGCTGGCTATGTTTTGGTTGATTCGACAGCCAGTAGTACCACGAAGGCTTTGGCGCAACTAAGTCTCTTTAATCGAACTGAATATCAAGAGTTACAAAATAGTACAGAAGCCCGTGACGGTATAACCAGTATATCTATTTTTGTATACCAAAATGAACAAGCGTTGAGTCTCGAAGAATGGGCTAAGGCTAATTCTTTAGAATCAAATATTGAGTTTGCCATTGATGAACCGATTGAGGCTATGGTTGGTGGTTCTAAAGCTTTGAAATACGTAATCGATGGTTTGTATCAGGCCGAAGTATACGTTGTTGCCCAAGATGATAATATTTTTGTCTTGTCTGGTTCTTATGTAGATGAACAGTCATTGATACTGGCTGATTACAGAAAATTCTTAAACACCTTTACTTTTATCACTACTGAGGAAGAGGTTGAATCGGAAGCTGAGACGATGACAGAGTAGTTGGTCAGAAAAACAAGGAGGCCGGCGCCAAAGG
>JAGQME010000014.1 GCA_020428795.1 Candidatus Kaiserbacteria bacterium | reverse complement strand
CGGTGCCTTTGGCACCGGCCGGACTTTTTACGTTGTCGTCATAGTGTGGTATTAATAATCTTAGGATAAGCAAAGGAGGCTGACATGAACCGCATCGTGCTGGCACTTTGCGCAACGCTCTTTCTAGTCATGGCTGGAAGCGCTTCGTCACAGTGCTTAACGAATGAAGAGTTTGAGCAGAAGAAAACAGATTCCCTAGAGCTCTTTTTAATGAATAAGATTGAGGCGAGGAAATTGAGTGAAAACCTGATTTTCTTGCTAAAAAACCTTTGTTCGAGATATATTCAAGAACCGAAACCTCAAACAGACAAGGAGGACTGACATGGTCAAATTTTCACAAAGCTGGTTGTACTACGCACCTCCGGAAAGTGCACAAGAACCCTTTTCTAGCTGTGTGGCGATAGTGCGAGAGACCGTCAGTCAGATGATTGTGAAAGAAGCATTCGTATATGCTGATCCTAACGATCAAACATGGTCCAACATCTTGGAAGGTTTGTGGCAATACTATACTCCCGAGGCGTTTCAACTTATCATTAACTGTGCACCAGCATTTGGCGTCTGATTCGGCGCTACAACCACGCTCCGCAGAATGTCCCACATTCTAGTGGGGCTTTCTGTTATCAATAAGGGTCATCCCTTTAGTTATATCAAGGTTAGAACAAGGGGGGTTGTCTTATGAACTAGTTGTTTATGCTAAGTTTTTGTAAAAAAGTTTGTAATTCTGGCCCGGTGATTTTTCGAAATTGGTTTGGTTTTAGTGAACCTAACTCGATGTTTATGATTCTGACTCGTTTAAGTGATTGGACCTGATAGCCAAGCGCTGCCAGCATCCGTCTGATTTGGTGTTTTTTGCCCTCCACTAGAGTCAAATTAAACTTAAGTTTGTTCTTGGGTGATAGGGTGGCTTTGGCCGGTTTGGTCTTGTAGCCCTCAATACTTACACCAGCCTCTAGTTGTTTAAGGATAGTGCCGTTTAAAGGTTTGTCTACCAAGACCTCGTATTCTTTATCGTGCTTGCTCTCGGGGTCTAGAAGCGGGCCGGTGATTCGACCATCGTTACTTAGTATCAATAGACCCTCAGAGTCTTTGTCCAATCGGCCAATGGGTGAAACATCACTGATTCCATAGTCCTTAAGTAGACGCATGGCGATATCGGTCTCAGTTTCAGATGGTGAGTGAGTTATAATACCTCGACCTTTATAATAAGCTAAATATTTTTTTTCTTTGGTTTGGCCTAATATTTCTACTGTGTCAGTTTCACTCACTTTTTGACCAACCAGTGATTTCTGGCCATTTACCAAAACTTTCCCGGCCTCAATTAGCTCATCTGCTTCTCTTCGGGAAGCAATACCTTTCTGGGCTAGATATTTGTTTATACGCATCGGAAACTGATCGGGGGTGTTTTTTGTCATGATCAATTTAGTTGGGGATTAATTTGGGGATAAAGGTCTAAAAAGTGTTGGATAAGGTTGTTGGTAAACTAACCAGTTAAATCCAAACACCAATCTTCTGGGTTAAGACTTAAGTTTGGTGTAGTTTATTGATTTGATTTTAATGCCACTTAGTATTGGTAGTTCGTAACGACTAAGTCCCTCATCAGAAGAGCCGAGCTTAACAAAGTATGGTAATTCGGTTAATCGAACGCTGTAGTCAGAGACCGGATTATCTGGGGTGGTGACAATAGAAAAGACGGTAAAAGTAGCTGATTCTCCCTTGGGAACGTAGTACATATTATTTTTAATAGTAGCGTCACTAACGACCAGTGAGACCACCTGTCCAGTTTTGGTTACTTCACTATTATCATTGATTAGCTTGTAGCCGACACTTAAGTTGGAAACATTTTCACCATTTAAACTCCTTTCAGCTTTGATTGGTATGTAGACCTCTCTGGCGGATAGTCCAAACGAGAAAGTGTTGGTCATAATCGCCACATGTTCACCAATAGCTTTGTTGGATGACGGACTTATCTTGTATGAGGCCTCGCTGGTGTTTGGTAGTCCAGCAAGAATCATTAAGGTAACAATAAAAACGCTCAGGGTTGAGGTAAAACGAATATTTAAGTATTTCATATGGCGGGGATTATACATCAATTATGCTTATTTTGATAATCTCTACTATTATAATCGGTGGTCTGTCTTTGGATACTTAATTGCTAAAAATACCCCTAAACGGCCCAAATGTACTACATTTGGGCCGTTTAGCTGATTTGGTCTATTTGACTAAATCTTATTTGATGGCGAAGTCTTGCAAAATATAGCTCCCTCTAGTAGTATTCGCCTATTACGTGGGGTAAAACCCACGTCGGGATTTAGACAACTTAATAATAAAGGTATACATAAATTATGAACATATTCACATTAAACAGCCAAGCCGCCGCTCGTCTTTTGGCAACCTTCACATTGGTAACGATGGTTTTGGGTGCTTTGGCTACACCGTTCTCAGCTGTTCACGCTGAAAGTACCGGTCTTAACGTTAGTACCAATTCACTAACAATAGATGTAAATGAAAAAGGTAACTTTGTGGCATCGGTTGTAGACACCGGTACTTCAACACCAGGAACGGTAATATCAGTAGATGATAACGGTGCAGGTGGTAGTTTCTACAATGGTACTGTTGGTGGTGATTGTAATACTGATACCGTCGATGCTGACAATGAGTTTGCCAGCACAGGTAATAAAGGAATTTGCTACAGTAATGCCACTGAGGGTAGTTATGTTATTACCGTTCAATTATTGGACGGACCAGCTGGTTCACCAATTGGTACTGAGGAAGAGATCGATGTTGAGGTAAATGCTGTCGATCAAACCCCGGTAGCTACCTGTACTATCTCTCCAGTCTTTACTGGTTTTCAGGCTTCGACCACTAATCCAATTTTTGATTGGAATTTGACCCTAGATGGCGACGTTGAAGCTATCACTGAGGTGCACGTATATCGAAACGGTGGTCTATTTTCAACCGGCGGTGATCCAGATTTGATTAGCGCTCCAGATGCTAATTTCGTAATTGCCGGTGGTTATTCACATCCATACAACGTTGGTCTTAAGCTACTAGCTGATGAAACCGTGATTGGAGAGTGTGAAGCCGATCTAGAAGAAGTTATCATTCCAGACGATAACGAAGATAATGATGTACTAGGTTGTACTGATCCCGATGCTACTAACTATGATCCAAAAGCTAATGTTGACGACAAATCATGTGTCTTTGATGACGACGATGATGATAATGAAGAGCCGGAGGAATGTGTTGTCTACGAGGATTGGGCTGATACGGTAGAGTGGTCAGACCAAGGCTCTAAAAAAGACGGTAGTGACATCACCGATCCAAACCGAACCGATGACACCGCTACCTTAGGTGAAGCTGACTGGTCAGCGGGTGGAAATACCGGATTCTTTTCTCTCGGTTTTGGCGGTTCAATCAAGGTTGGCTTTGATAATTATGTGATTGACACCGACGGGGATGACATATCTATTCATGAAGCTACTAATGGTAATAATTACCCACTTGAGAGAGCTGAGGTTTTTGTTAGTCAGGATGGTGCTGATTGGTTTATGATTGGCTACGCCGACAATACCGCTAATGATCGAGTGACTTATCTTGATATTGCTTCAAGTGGTTTGTCTTGGATAAAGTATGTAAAAGTGGTTGATGTGTCTAATCCAGATTTACATGTATCAGATGCTGATGGTTTTGATCTAGATGCGGTTGATGCAACTAAAACCAGTTGTCGGAAGCCAGAGCCAGAAGAACCAAAAGGCATGTGTGAGATCGAGGGTCATAAGTATGATGAGACTGGAAATCCGCTTAAGGACTGGTTTATTGGTCTAAAGAAATTTGCTACTTATGGTGATGAGGTGGTTGGTTACACCATTATGAGTGATGAGACCGATGAAGACGGTTATTATTGTCTAGAATGGGATGAAGTTGATTTTTCCGAAGTCGAAGATGGTTATGATTCTTTTGTCTACCATATATTCGAAAAGCTAAAAGCCGGTTGGAATTTCCTATCAATTGAAAAAGGGGAAGACACTGATAATCTAACCGTTGTAGATGATGAGGATATTTGGTACCAAGATGATGAAGTTGGTACTCAGTTTGGTGAAGAAAACGGTTATATCCTAGCTGACGCTGCCTATCATGTTGATTTTTACAATCAATACGATCAAGACGGTGGCGGTAATGGTACTTCTACCGGACCATTTACTCTAACCGTTACTATAACCGGTGATGGTGAAGGTTCTGTCTTTGGTACCAGTACCGCTTCAACTACAGACATTATGTGTGACGGTGACAATTTGGCCAGCTCTACCTGTACCTTTGTCTATGCTTCAGGAACCGTAGTTTCATTAGCTGCTATTGCTGATGAGGGTTCAAACTTTGATGATAGCTGGACTACTGGTTTTGGGACTTGTACCGGTCACAATACACCTTGTGAAATTATTATGACACAGGATGTTGATCTAGTTGCTCACTTTGGTCTTGATAGCACACCAACTTCAAGAGGTGGCGGCGGTCGCCGAAGTAGTGGCACCAGAACTTCAGGTGGCGATGGTGATGGTGACGATACACCTGAGGGTCAGGTGCTCGGTGAGCAGGTGACAGTAGTACCGGAAGGAGCTCCTAACGCCGGTCACGGTGGAACATCTCCAGTCGCCAGCTATGCCTTCTTTGGTTCAGTAATGTTCAACAACAGAAGATTACTTAAATAAATGGGTATAAAAAACTTTTTTATCAAAACAGCAAATCGTCGCTTCTTCACAGGAGTGGCGTTTGTTGTATTGGGGTTAGCTTGGTTGGCTTTGTGGTGGCCTAGTAATCATGGTTCAAATGAAGTTGAACCAGTAGAAAATCATAAAACAATCGTAGATGAGTCTGTGGTGATGGATAAGGCTTTGCCAACCAGACTCCGTATACCAAAAGTAAATATCGATGCCACTTTTGAAAGACCACTTGGTTTAAATGAGGATAAGACCGTCGAGGTGCCTGATTCTTATACTGAGGTCGGTTGGTATAAATACGGCCCCACCCCTGGTGAGAGAGGGCCGGCGGTGATATTGGGTCACGTTGATTCTTATCAGGGACCAGCGGTATTTTGGTCACTTGGTCAACTCGATGTTGGTGATGAGATTCTGGTGGATAGGGAAGATGGTACGACCGCTCAATTTGAAGTAACTAAACTGGAGCGGGTGGCTCAGTCAGAATTTCCAACCATTAGCGTCTACGGTGATATTGATCATGCCGGATTAAGGTTGATTACTTGTACCGGTATTTATGACCATGGGGTAGAGCGATATAGTCATAACTTAATTGTATTTGCCAAGCTTAAAGAAACGGTGGAAGAATAGTTTTAATTGGTTTGATTTAAGAAAGCGCAATCCCTACGGGATTGCGCTTTCTTAAATCTGTATCCTAATGTGTCTAAGTATATAAAGATATACAGTTACTTGCACAGTCTATACCGAGTTTGTTAACAACTTTTCCACACTAAAGCCTATAGAAATAGCTATATTTTATAACAAAACGCTGGAAAGTTATCCACATTTTAATATTTTTAAGTATTGATTTGACAGATTAAATCTGATGTTTTTTCTTGTGTTATTTGGTTGATTTGGGTGTAGGATTTATATATGTGTGATGGGATTAACTCATTATGACCTTTGGACTGTTATCCATTAGCGCAGTTTTATCAATCAAATTATCAGCAATATTAATATAAAAAGAAAGTATGAAGAAAATTCTTATTAGTCTCGGGATGTTGGTTTTTGTCGGCGCCTTGGTAGCCGGTGGTACCGGAGCGTTCTTCTCTGACACTGAGACTTCAGAGGGTAACGTGTTTACGGCTGGAGCCTTAGATCTAAAGGTAGATAGTACCGCTCACTTTAATAGCATGGTCTGTGTTGAGGGTGAGGATGGTTACACTTGGCAACCAGAGCCAGGGGCTTTCCCTAATGACGAAGTACCGGCCCAGCATTACCCACAACCGGGTACGGCCTGTACCGGTTCTTGGACCGAAAGTGATCTAACCGATGCGGTTGAATGGCGCTTCTTTAACCTGACTGACGTAAAGCCAGGTGATGAGGGTGAAAACACTATTTCACTGCATGTCTACAATAACGATGCTTGGGGTTGTTTCTTGGTTGACAATGTTGAAGATAATGACAACGATTGTACTGAACCAGAGACCGAAACCGGTGACGCTGATCCGGAGTGTTCAGCGGTAGCTCCAAATACAGATTTAGGAGCTAATGGATTGGGTGAACTTGGTTCTGCCATCACTTTTGACGCTTGGTTGGACCAAGGTTCGATTCCAGGATTTCAGTGTAATAATCCAGAAGATGAAGATACAGCGGGAGCCAGTTGTGAAGCTGATCCAACTGAAGGGGACAATATTTATCAACCAGAAGATGAGGGACCTCTGTTCTGGGAAGATGAAACTGTTGATGAAGCCTCTGAAGGACCGTTCGATATAAAGGACGTTTTGGGAGCAGCTTATTCAATCTACGGTTGTACTGACGCTACCGGTGATACCAACTATGATGATTGTCATGGTTTGGCAGAAGACGGAAGAATGGTTGGTTCAGTTACTTACTACTTTGGTCTAGCTTGGAATATACCGGCTGAAGTGGGTAATGAAGCTCAGACTGATAGCTTGGTTTCTGATCTAACCTTTGAAGCTGTACAACACCGAAACAATCCTGATTTCACCTGTACACCACGTGAAGTCGAAGAAACCGCTACTCTAAAGGTTGATAAAATCGTTCAGTTTTCGAGCGTAACAATCGAAGGGGTGGAAGTGGCTGATTTTACTCTTCACATCAATAACGGAGATGGAATCGATATGGACGTTACCGATGAAGTACCGGTATCTGATTTGCCACCAGGAACTTACACGGTATCAGAAATCTACTCCGGTGTACCAGCTGGCATTCTGTACGACGCCCAGTTTAGCGGTAGTTGTGTAGATGATGGCGATACTGGCAGTATCACGCTGGGAGCGGGTGACAATCTTACCTGTACTCTCGTAAATGTGGTTTCCGTCGATCCGGAATTTAATCCAATTTAGTTCTATTTAGCCGTTCTAAACATCTACTTCAGGGTAGGTGTTTAGCGGGCTGAAGGGAAATCAGCGTAGAAGTTATAAATTTAATCTATTTAATCTTAACCAAATTAATATGAAAAAAATTCTTACGAGTCTGGGAATGATTGTGTTCGTCGGCGCCTTGGTAGCCGGTGGTACCGGAGCGTTCTTCTCTGACACTGAGACTTCAGAGGGTAACGTGTTTACGGCTGGAGCGATTGATTTAACCGTAGATAGCGAACAGCATTATAACAACGCTGTTTGTGTCGATAATGAATGGGAGTTAGCTCCTGGTGAACAAGTTGCTAATCCACAGTGGCCAATCTTAGGTACTGATTGTGACGGTACTTGGGAAGCTACTGATCTTGGTGCTCATACCTTCTTTAATTTTGATGACATCAAGCCAGGTGATGAGGGTGAAAACACCATCTCACTACACGTCGATAATAATGACGCCTACGCCTGTGTGGATGTGTCTTTAACTAAGAATGATGACGTTAGTTCAACCGAACCAGAATTAGAGGCTGGTGATACCGTAAATACCGGCAGTCTCTTTGATGGAGAATTAGCTGAGAATATGACTTTCTTTGCTTGGTCTGACTGGGGTCCAACTACTGGTTTTGGTAATGATTCTAAAGCCGATGGAGAAGGAGATAATATTTGGCAAGCTAATGAGCCAAAGCTTTTCACCAATACTTCTGGTCCTGCTAGTGATGTTCTAGATGGTGAGAGTTATACCTTAGCTGACAGTAACACTGGAGCTCTATCTGGTGGAGTTGTTAATTATATTGGTCTGGCTTGGTGTGCGGGTACCTTAGATGCTAGCGTACCAGGTACCATTACTTGTGATGGAGGAACCATGGGTAATATTGCCCAGACCGACTCTATGGAGGCTACAATCGCCTTTAGAGTCGAGCAAGCTCGAAATAACGAAAACTTCGAGTGTGGTGATATTGATCCGGTTAGTACCGATGTCTTGATTGGTAGTAATGATCTAGCTCAAAGTTTCGGTGATGTTATAGTTGATCCAACTAAGTGGCTATTTTATAACGATACAAACGATACCGTAATGACCATCAATCAGTTTGCTGGTGATGGTGGAGCTAACGATATTGTAACTGGACCGGAAAGTACCGGGGCCGCTCAAATGATCTTGGATACTAATCCAACTCCACGTTATAACATCGCTACTTATCAGTTTAGCGCTACACCACTGGCATCTATTAGTAGTCTAAAATATCGAATCTACGATGCTTCACCATCTGGTGAGACGCCTTATCTGCACTTTAATGTAGACTTCGATAACTCTGATACTTGGCAGAGGCGCCTAGTGCAGACACCGACTGGTGTAGTAGTGAATACTTGGACTGAAGTAGATGCGCTGGCTGAAATGTGGCACTTGTCTGGTGGAACTTGGCCGATTGGAACCACTGAAGATGGTACAACACCAGGTTCAACTCCAAAAACTTGGGCTGAAATTCTAAGTGAGTATCCAACCGCCGCTTTTAGAACCACTGATTCATTCTTTGGTGTCCGAGTTGGTCACCCTGGACCAGCTGGTGAAGAAGGTTACGTCGATTGGGTTGAATTTGATGGAGTTAAATACGACTTTGCTAATTAGTCGTCTTTAGCCGTCCCAAGCATCTTTCGTTAAGGTGCTTGGTGGGCTGAAGAAGAGTCAGCAAATTATTCACCATTTATAAATTACCAAAATATGCAAAGAATTATTCTAAGTTTAGCCTTGATAGTCATGGTTGCTGGTGTGCTTACGTTTGGAGCCACCAATGCCTTTTTTTCTGACACTGAGTCGTCTGAAGGTAATCTCTTTACGGCTGGAGCGATTGATTTGACTGTAGATAATGAGAGTTACTATAACGGAAAATTAAACCAAAACACCTCTTGGGAAGCTACTGATCTGACGGTGGAAAAATTCTTTGACTTTGATGATGTTAAACCTAACGATTACGGCGAAGATACTATTTCGCTTCATGTAGCAACCAACGATGCCTACATGTGTGCCAATGTTACCTTGACCTCAAATAATGACAACACCCAGACCGAGCCGGAGAGTGCGGTAGACCCAAATGGTTTGACTGAGGGTGAATTAGCTGATCTAATCAACTTTGTCTGGTGGGCTGACGATGGGGATAATGTTTTTGAGAAGGATGAAGAAATTATCTCACAGGGTCCGATTGGGACTCTTGAATTAAACGTACCATACAATATCGCCTTGGCGGATAGTGATGAAAATGTTTGGACAGGTGTTGGTGGTCCGGTTCCAGGTAATGAAACTCTTTATTTGGGTAAGGCTTGGTGTTTTGGCGAGATCGGGACCGATCCAGTTGATCAAGACGGTCAAGCAAACGCCCTGTCACCAGCGGGAGATAATAATGAGAATGACATAGATGGTGAACCGGAAGATGGTGGAATCACTTGCGATGGCACACTGCTTGGTAACGAAAGCCAGACTGACTCTTTGACTGCTGATGTGACTTTTGAAGTGGTACAAGCTCGTCATAATGAAGATTTTCAATGTGAAGCTCCTACTCGTACGACTCTGACTCTTATAAAACAAGTTCTAAACGGAGACAATCAGCCAACTGATTGGACCCTGTCCGCCAATGGTCCAACCAGCTTCTCTGGTATCACTGGTACACCAGCGGTAACTTCGGTCGAAGTAGAGTCTGGTACTTACGATCTTTCCGAGTCGGTTCTGGGTGAATACGTAGCTTCAAACTGGAGTTGTAGCGGTGGTGATCAAACAGACTCCGATACGGTAGAGATTGCTGAGGGGGAGCAAGTGGTTTGTAAGATATCAAATTTCTTGGTTTGTGAACCGGAATTTGCTTACGCTGATCATGTAGTGTCGCACAATCAAGGGGTTCGTAAAGATGGTGGAGCAATTGCTTTAGATAGAACTGATCCTGATAAAGTACTCGGAGCTCCTCAACATCCGCTTGGTCTGCCGTTTGATAACCCTGTGGTGGCCGGAAGTTTCTTCTCACTAGGTTTTGATGAAGGGACAGATGATACGCCAGATGAGGGTGGTTCAATCGTGGTGGAGTTTCTGGATAACTACATTGTCGATGGAGTTGGTAACGATCTAAAGATGTGGGAGGTAACTGGCGGTTCGAGTTATCCGGTTGAAAGGATAAAGATCGAAGTAAGTCAAAACGGAACCAATTGGTTTGAAGTCGCTTCTAATCTAGAGCGTGATGCGGAAGCTGATCTGTTTGATTCAGGATTGACTTGGGCTAGGTATGTCAGATTGACCGATGTCTCAAACAGAGATTTGTTTAACAACGCCGCCGATGGTTATGACTTGGACGCTTTTAGTGCTCTGAATTGTGCTGACCGGACTTTTATCGCTGAAAACTAGTTTTGCCACAATCAGTAATCTAAAAATCGTTTTTAGATTAAGTAGTTCTTAAAATATGAGTATACCCATTAAAACTAAGCTAAAAATCACTCTGGTCATAGGAGTTGTGTCCTTGCTTGGTTTTAATGTGGTCTGGGGTAATTCCTTCGGCACTACCTTTGCCACCAATAATGGTACTGGTGCTTTGGAGTTAAAAATCGACAGCCGTACTATCTACAATGGTGAATTACAACCAGCCTTGTCTTGGGAGTTAAAAAATCTAGTTCCGACACAAGATAAATTCTTTAACTTTCTCGATGTAAAGCCGGGTGACACTGGATTGAACACCATTAGTCTTCATCTAAAAAACAATCCAGCTTGGCTGTGTCTTGATTTCAAAAATCTAACCGACGAAGAAAACGGTCGCAACGAACCGGAAAGTTTGCTAGATAATAATGACGATGGGGAGCTGTCTGAGGAATTGGAATTTTTTGCTTGGCATGATGACGGCGATAATGTGTTTGAGGTTGGTGAAGAACCAATCTTTGGTACATCCAGTCAAAAAGCGATTGGTGTGTTAAAGAACAAGACTTATCCATTAGCTGACAGCTTACATGGAGGAGCCTATCAACCAAACCAAACTAATTACATTGGTATTGAATGGTGTGCCGGTGATTTGGATGTCAATTTAGCGACGGCCGAAATAAGCTGTGACGCTGAAGCGATGGGAAATGAGGCTCAAACAGATTCGATGACGCTTGATGTTTCAATCAGAGCGGTTTCGAGTATTCAACAACCAAACTTTTCATGTCAAAAACCACATCCACCAACTCCAGTTGGTCAGTGTGAGATAGAGGGACATAAGTATGACGAGACCGGTAAACCTCTCTCTGGTTGGACGATTGGCTTGATGAAAGTCATAACTCACAATAATGGTGTCGATATTTATGATTTGGCTACGGATGTGACTGATACCGATGGTTATTACTGCCTAGAGTGGGACGGTTATACCAGAGTACCAAGAAATATTCCTTCTTATATAAATGGTCCGTATAACTTTACTTATCGAGTGTTTGAAATCTTAAAACCGGATTGGAGTAATGTTTCTGTCGAAAAAGGTCCCAATGTGCCTAGTTTGGTAGTGGTACCAGATGGTGAGATTGAGGTGGACGGTCAATACGTAAGTGTACCGATGGGGGTACCTAATGGTTATATTTACGCTGACGCTGCCTACCATGTGGATTTTTATAACCAGTCCGGCCCTTTGACTTATGAGAAGCCAGTTTGGCAAAAAAAAGAAAATAAGAGAGTGGCTAAAGTCAAAAAAGCCAGAAAGAATTTGGCCAATAATTGGAACAAATTAAAAAACCGATTTAGATTATGAAAATAATATATAACATAATTTACGCTGTGTTCATTGTCCTCTTGTTGGGGGTGGCTGGTTTGTTTTTGGGGCCACTATTACCGATTGAGAATAATATCCAGCTAAAAATTGTAGAGTCTGGTTCCATGGAGCCAAATATCATGACCGGTGCTTTGGTGGTGATAAAGCCAACTAATGATTATAAGGTGGGTGATGTCATAACTTTCTCTGGTACTTTTTCTGACACACCAACTACACATCGTATTAGTGAAATCATCACTGAGAGGGGACAGCAGACCTTTATCACCAAGGGCGACGCTAATGAGGAGGTTGATACCAATGGTGTAGCTCGGAGAAATATTATTGGTAAAGTGATCTTGGACATCCCTCGGGTCGGCTATATTTTGGATTTCACTAGACAACCAATCGGTTTTGGTTTGTTGATCGTGTTGCCGGCCATCATGATTATTTTGGGTGAAATAGAAAAGATTTGGCTGGAGGTAAGACGAGTACGCAGGGGAGTCTCGGCGACTGAGAATAATCCAGCTTCAAATAACAAAGAACCGAAAATACCTCAAACAGTCCGACCGGCTAAGTCTTTGACTGAACCTCTGGTGGTGGCGCCGTTTGTTTCTAAGCGACCACCTAGTCATTCGAGTGTGGTTTACCAAAAGTCTTACATGATGGACATTGGTAATCCGGTACGGTATCAGGCTAATCATGTCGTGTCCGAAAAGAGAGTCCTAAAACAAAAATCAACCACCGGTATTCAAACCACAAAAATAAAGAAAGAAAGTATATTTTCCAATCAGTGGGCGTTACCGCTAATCACGTTACTTGTCAGCACTTCGCTTATAGCTTTGAGCTTTGTCGGTTCCACGGTGTCTTATCTAAATGATTTTGAGATAAGTGAAGACAATCAGTTTATGGCCGTCGCCTTGGATTTTATCGCCAGTGTCAATAATTCAAATTACAATTTTGGAGCTAATAATCTACTGACTGAGAATAATGATTTGATTACAGTTGTGCTACCAGAGGGCGAGAGTGTGGATGTTTTATATAAACTCAAGGTTGAATTTGTAACGGGTAATATCAACTTATGTGATGCGGTTTTGGTAAAAACTGATGATCCGATTGATTATTCTGGTTCAATCATGGGTCTGGCCGCTGACGGAGTCGAGTTTGATTCGGCTTGGAATATGGCCATCAAACTTGATGAGACAGCGTCCGGATTTACTGGGGGTGATATCTGTGTGGTGGATATGGTGTATCAAGCGTGGGATAAAACCGGTGATTCTGAAACCGGATATTCCGATGAGGAAAGGGTAAAACTTTATTTTAATACACCGGTTTCTGCTGGGGCTACACTTTTGTCAGATTCAGATAAGCCTTCCTTTTCAGCCCAGATTATCGATGAGTCAGTTGAAAAAATAGTCGAACCAGAGCTAGAAACCAATGAAGGTGAGTCGGTAGAGGAAGACGATCACGAAATTGATGATACTGATGGATTACCAAAAGAAGAGGGTGATACAGAAACATTAGAGGTAAAAGCCGAATCTGTGTTACTAACCGAAGAAATTAAAGAAACAGTCGAGTCAGTAGAAACAGAGGAAGAAGAACAAGAACAAGGTGAAGAATCAGAAGACGAAGCGCTAGGGGAAGGCGACGAAGAAACAATAGACGATAGTGTGATTGAGTAGAGCGGAGCGCTAATGGATTTGGCTTTGATTAGGTCGATCGGCGTAGGCTTGTAAGAAATTATTAAAATTTCAGTCTTAGTCAGTAAAGTATCTGGCTCTAGGGGAGATGTTTGCTACTTAGTAATATTTTGATAAGAAAATATCAAAATAAGGTCTTTTTGGCGGGTGAGTATTGACAAAATTAGACAACTGGTGTATAAAGACGGGCAAGTTTTGCTCCTACACGTCGATATTTGTACCCGCCAAGGTGTCTTGGGTGCTTTTTGTCTTGTGTGAGCTTGGGCTTAATGGTTAATGTTATGAAGATATCAATTTTAATTCCGTGTCACAACGAAGAAAAATCTATCGAGGCCTGTGTTTTGTCTTGTCTGAATCAGACCAGAAAGCCCGACCAAGTCGTGGTTATAAACGATGGTAGTACCGATAAAAGTAAAGAGATACTGACCGCCTTTGGTGATCAGATTACCTTGGTTAATATACCGGAAGCTACCGGTAACAAAAGTCACGCTCAAGAAATTGGACTTAATTTTGTTACCGGTGATATTTTTATAGCCACCGACGGAGACACAGTTTTGGATGAAAACTTTGTAAAGTACGTGGAAGAGGATTTTATCAATCAGCCTGAACTTTCGGCGATTGGTGGTTATGTTAGAAGTCAGCGTCACAATTGGTTGACGGCCTGTCGGGCTTTTGAATACTCCGTGGGACAGAATCTCCATAAACTCGCCCAACATCATCTAGGCTACTTGTTTGTGATCCCAGGAGCCGCCGGTGTATTCAAAAAAGAAGATTTTATGAAACATATCTTTTTTGAACACGACACATTGACCGAGGATTTAGATTTTACTTACCGTTTGCATAGATTAGATTTAAAAGTTCTGTATGACCGACGCTTGGTTGTTTACACCAAGGACCCAGCCACTTTGCACTCCTACATAAATCAAATGCGTCGTTGGTTTGGTGGCGGTTGGCAGTGTTTGACCAAACACAAAAAATTAGCTACCGAACAACCAAAGGCGGCACTAGAACTATCTATTATGTACGCTGAGGGTTTGGTGTTTTCCGTACTCTTATTTATCCTACCATTTTTGAGTCTGTCTTTCTTTAAAAATTTCGTCCTTTCTTACTTTGCGTTAGCTATAGTTTTTGCCATCTTTGCCACTTGGAAGGAGAAACGCCCAGAATTACTGTTGGTACCTTTCCCGTATACCTTGTTGGTGGTTATAAATGCTTACATTTTTCTGGAACAAATGGTCAAAGAGGTTTTTCTTAGGAAAAAGAACTTGGTTTGGTTCCAACCAGAAAGATTTATTAGCGCTAAATAATAATTAATTAAAATTTTATGTTTACTCAATTTGCCGGTCTGTCACTAATAATTCATCTCGTCATTATCGGATTGGCGGTGGTGTTTAATTTTGTTTTCAAAAGAGGCCAACGTTCCGCCTTTCAGACCTACAATAAGTCTGGTGGCGTAGTGAAAGCAAAATGGGTAAACAGTCTGATTTCGGTGGCTATTTTGGTCTTTGTCACCAGCTACATGTTGCTACTTGGTAGTGTGGCGGTGGTGACGAGCTTGAGTGTTGGCGCCACTGAACCCCATGTCATCTTCGAAAAAATGGTCCTGCATAAAATCTATGAGGTAATAGCCTTCGGAGTGACTACTCCATTAATAGCCGGTCCTTTGTTTGGTAGCGTACTATTCTTCTACTTGATGAGACTAGTCGGCCGATACCAGATACAAGTACGTAATATTTATTTATCATCTATGCAAAAATTAAATACATTGTTTACCAGTTCACCACTAATGATACTGTTTAAACAAATAGATATGTTTGTTGATACTATTTTTAGAGTGGTTAGAAGTTTGTTTACTTTCTATACCATAGATTCTTACCGTATGACTCCTTACAAAGCTCTGACCAGAGTCTCTCTAGGGGTTTTGATCGGAATTGGTATTTTGGCTATGCCGATTTTGGCTGGCGCCGCTATCACCGAACCTGGTTTTGAAAGTGAAACCGTTGCCAATGGCTTGGTTTTGCCAACGGCGGTGGCTTTTGCACCGGATGGACGAATATTTGTGGCTGAAAAAGGAGGAGCTATCAAGGTCATCAAGAACGATGTCTTGTTGCCGACTCCGCTCGTTAAACTAACCGACATCAATACTTTTGGTGATCGAGGACTACTTGGTTTGGCTGTTGACCCAGATTTTGCAAACAATGGTTATATTTACGTTTCTTATACTTACGAGAATACTCCCGGTTTGGACATCGCTGGTACCAAGACTGGCCGAATTGTCAGGCTGACAGTGGTTGGTGATACTGCTAGCGAATCAAGTAAGTTTGTTTTGGTCGGTAGCGTTGGTGGTTCATCTGGGGCGGCTTCTTGTGAAGACTACGCTGTGACGGCTGATTGTATTCCGTCTGATTCCAACAGCCACAGTGTTGGTGGTCTTCGTTTTGGTCCGGACGGTAAGCTTTACGCTACTTTGGGTGATGGCGCTGACTTTGCTGCTGTTGATACTCGGGCTCTAAGGTCACAGAATATTGATTCACTAGCTGGAAAAATGCTACGTATAAATACCGATGGTACTGCGCCAGCTGACAACCCTTTCTATAATGGTGATCCAAACGCTAACCGTTCAAAGGTTTACGCTTTTGGATTCCGTAACATGTTCAGATTCAACTTCAATGAAGTGACTGGCAAACTTTATGGTGGTGATGTTGGTTGGAGTGATTGGGAAGAGATAAACGAAATTAAAGCTGGTCAAAACTACGGCTGGCCTTGTCGAGAAGGGAATGGCGCCACTGATTACGGCTGTAATCCAACCACGACCGCTACTAACCCTCTTTATACCTACCCACACAATGCTTCTGGAGCCGGTTCTATTACTGGTGGAGCCTTCTTTACCAACAACGCTTATCCGTCTGAGTACGCCAACTCACTATTCATTGGTGACTACGCTCAGATGTGGATGAAGCGATTGGTCTTAGATAATAATGGTGATCTAGTTTCAGTAGAAAACTTTAACGATCTAGTCTGGCCGGTTGAAATCTTGTCAGGTAATGACGGTAATATTTATTATCTAGATATTGTACTTGGTAGTCTGAATCGATTAACGCACACTGATGGTAATCGACGACCAGTTGTGTCTGCTTCTGGAAATCCAACTTCTGGTCTGTCACCGCTAAATGTTAGTTTCTCTAGCGCCGGTACTTATGACCCAGATGGTGACACTCTAACCTACGAGTGGCAATTTGGTGATGGTGCTACTTCAAACAACGCCAATCCAAATCATACCTACAATAATGACGGTAGTTATTTGGCGACTTTGACTGTGACCGATACTTTCGGGGCGACTGTTTCAAAAAACGTAGACATTATCTCTGGTAATCAAGCTCCGCAAGCTATTATTACCAGCCCAGCCAGTGGTGCTTTGTATCGTGACGGTGAAACCGTAACCGTAACCGGTGAAGGTTTTGACGCTGAAGATGGAAATCTAGCCAACAGCGCTCTTGAATGGAAGGTTATCCTACATCATAATGTCCATACTCACGAAATCTACCAACAAAGTGGTACTGATTCTATCCAATTTTTGACCGAAGACCATGGTGATCCGTCTGTTTATCTTGAAATTCAACTAAAGGTAACTGATAGCGTGGGACTAACTTCGACTCAGAGCATCAACATGTACCTAAATAATGGTAACGGTTCTGGTAACTTAATCTCTAATCCTTCGTTAGAGATTGAGGGTGGACTTAATGCTCCTTTGGACTGGTATCAGAGCTGGTACGGAGTGTTAAATCCAGTCTTCACTTATCCGGTAAACGGTCTAGCTGGAGACAGAGCTGCTAAAGTTGAGGTACTTAGTCACGAAACTGGAAACGCCAAATGGTATTTCAGTCCGGTCTATGTAACACCAGGTGAGACTTATCTATTTAGCGATGTCTATATCTCGAGCGTACCAACTGATGTCACTGTACAAATGGGACGATCTGATGGCGCCTACAACTATGTATATCTTGGTACTGCCCCAGCGACCAATGAAACTACTCCATTTGAAAAATCATTTGTAGTACCGGAGGGAATCGAAACTCTGACCGTTTTCCACGAAATCGGCGAGGTCGGTAGTTTGACCGTTGATGGTTATTCTCTAACTCTGGTTAGTGATGAGGATACGACCGGGCCAACTGGTTCTATTACTAATATCAATGAAGGTGATGTGTTGTCTGGTGAGGTTTTGATCGAAGCGGAGGCAACTGATGAAAATGGAGTGACTAAAGTCCACATCATGGTTGACGGGGTAAAGGTAGAAGGCCCTGAAGCCACTACTACTCCATACCAATTAACCCTTGATACTACTAAGTTTAGTAATGGTCCTCACACCCTAACCCTACACATGCATGATACGGCTGACAATCATGGTCTTTCTGATCCGATTAACGTTGTCTTCCAAAATGCCACCACTACCACCGGTGTAAACTTGATCCAAAACGGTGATTTGGAGGAAGTTGATGGTCAAAATCCAGCTGGTTGGACTGCTAATAGTTGGGGAACTCATACTGCTGTTCACACCTATCCGGTGGCTGGCCGAAATGGGGGAGTGGCTGCCGAGGTAAAGATTACCGATTATCAATTCAATGATACCGGTGATTCCAAGTGGACTCACACCGGAGTACCGGTGACAGCTGGTACTGAATACTTATTTGAGGACTGGTACACTTCTACTTCTATCTCTGACATTATTGGTCAATACACTATGTCTGACGGAACCTTCAGTTACTTCGGTCTAGTAAAAGAAATTGAACCAACAGCTGTTTGGACCAAGGCGACCAATACTTTTGTGCCGCCACCAAATGCGGTCAGTGTAAAATTCTTCCACTTAATAAGTTCTGAGGCGACCTTGGTGATTGACGACGTAGCCATGTATGTCACTGGTACCGG
>JAGQME010000013.1 GCA_020428795.1 Candidatus Kaiserbacteria bacterium | reverse complement strand
TTATTAATAGAAAAATAATTAGGAGAAGCTTCACCTACAATTTGATTATCTTTAATATGTTTTTTAAGAGGAAAATACGAGCGATAAAATAGCTCCCCTTTATTAAATTTTTTGTCGTTATTAAAAAATTTTACTTCTTTAATACGTGAGGTTTTTATTTGTGGGTGGTGTCTCAGGGTATTAAAGAGGTTAGTTGTACCACAACGCGGACCACCAATTATAATAAAGTCAGGTAAGACACGGTGTTTAGCTGTAATTCTTGAATACGGACCAACTAAACTCTCACGGAGCATAATCAACCTATGGCGTTGATGAGGAGTTGTATATTTCTTGATAAATTCGCGCCAAAGCATGAGGATTATATTATAATTAAGTAACAATACCCTACTAATAAGGTATTTAGTATAATTCTAAATTTCAAAACAATTTTTATCCCGATAGTAAATGGAGGTTTGCCAATCTGAGTAAACTAAAGGGCCAATACCTCTAAAATCTATTTTTTTAAACCCTTGTTCTAACAAATAGTCATAAGCTTCTTTATATATAGTTCGATCTGAATTATCAAAGATTATTACTCCATCTTCTTTTAGAGCTCCAATACAATTTTTTGCACAATCTACTCTTTCTTTACCATCAATGATAATGACATCAAACTCGTTTTTGAATTCTAATATTTTTTGATAGTAGTTTTCACCCTGCTTTCTAAGCTCATAGGTCACATTACTAAGCGAAGAAATCTGACCTTTTATTTCCGAGTAAAAATCAGCTTCGCTCTCAACCGAAGTAATACTTTTTACTCTTGGTGACAGCCAAATAGTTGAATTTCCACTACCAAACTCAAATACTTTCATTGGCCTCAATCTAAGTTTTTGTTCTAAGAAATGAACAAAAGGGTAAGTGAACCATGGTATAGGCTTACCGCTATTATCTACTGGTCGCCCTAAATACCAACTTTTAAACCACCCTTCTTTCTTTAAGTATTTTTCTGAAAAAAACAAACTTCTAACAAAGCCTGGTGTCAGATTACTTCTTAGTATTCTCTGTATAAATTTCTTTAATGGCATAAGAAAATCAGTATAACATTTAGAGGAGACTCTCCCACTCATTTATTATGGTATTTAATTCAAAGTCTTTCACTCTTTCTTCAAAAGTAACTCTCTCCATCTTTCTCGTAGCAAGCTCATCTAAAGCATTTACCAACTGTGTTTCCGAAACTGATAAAGGTTTATGAATAATGGACGTGTAGTCTTCATTTTGACTTAGTGGAGCAGTCAGCCAGCCATATTTTGTCTGATAAGGATAAAGAATATCCATATCGACAGGAAGTTCTGGGGCCATAATTTCACGTGGTCCAGTTTGGCAATCAGTAGCTATAATTGGAGTATTATTAGCCAATGACTCTAAAAGGACGTTTGGCATTCCTTCCCAAAGAGAAGTTAGAATTAAGGCTTTGGCCTGTCTAAGATAAGGTAAGACATTGTCTTTTGTCCCTAGTACAAAAATACTACTTTCTAAATTGTTGTTTTTAATAAAATCAGTAATTTTACTTGTATCTTCACCACCGCCAATCATAATAAGTTTTGCTTTGGGGTTTTTATTGACATACTCTGAAAATACTCGAAGTAAATGCCATTGCCCTTTTTGCTTGGTGTGCCGACCGATATGAATAAACAACTCGGACTCACTCTCAAGCCATTTATCAGCCTCTGGCAGAGGCTCTTTTAGTTTTTCTGCTATTAATGTTGTGTTAATCGGGTTATAGATAGTTTGAAGATTTTTGAGAGAAAAATCTTCTCGCATCATCTCCTCAATGGCTTTGGTGACGGTGACAACTTTTTTGGCACTTGGGTAAAGGACTCTCATCGCTTTCTGAAAAAGCCATTTACGTGAACGAGTGTTATTACGGACAGAAACGATTACTGGAAGCTTAAGACCGAAAGTTTTCTTTGCTGACAATGTATAAATATTTGCCTCTTCTAAAAAAGATATGGCTACATCAACATCATTATTTTTGATGAAACGGTTAATCTTCCAAATTCTTTTCGGTACACCAAAAATCTTAAATAGACGATGATTTTTTAAAGATTCATTAAGTGTATGATAAGTACCATTAAAATCGTATTTTTCAGACGCTTCATAGAAAGTCAAAATATGAACATCATGACCTTTTTTAAAAAGCTCATTTCCTAAAGTAGCTGCCACCTTCTCTGCCCCACCACCGACCGCTAAAGTACCAATTACAATCAACACTTTCTTCTTGGGCTTTTCAGGTGTGGTAGAAATATCCGCTTTAAAATCCATAATATTAGTTAATAATACCAAATCAAAGCCAATTAAGTTACTTTTTTGATTAGCAACCTAAAAAACTCAAAGCCGGCCCATATTCTATGGGCCGGCGACATACCCGCGGGTCTAGGAATCTAGAATCTTGCGTAAGATGTTATCGAAATGCCGGGGATTAAGGTCAATACCGCCCTAACACCTCCCTCTCCACTCTCTGGATAAAAAAGTTTCGGCGGTTCGACTACGCCATCATTATTAGGCTTATCGCGTAGTAGTTGGTCAAAAGTGGGACACAGACTAAACCGATGAATTTCAACAGGCTTGCTATCTTCGCCAAAGACGACTCTGATAATGGCGAAGCACTTGTTGCTCAATAGCACCACAACAAGCCAACCTTCATGAGGTGTCGCTGAAAGGGCATTATCCGCATATACTTCTTCTATCGAAACACCTTCCAACCCAACACCTTTCAAGTCCCGCAGTCTACGAATGGGCGGCGTTTGCTGATACTGCATTTAGAACTCCCAAGTTTACTTTTCAGACAACAAAATAACACTTATTAGTTTAGTGTCAATACTATTAAAACTTACTTTTTAAAAAATATTGCTGATATCCAACTTTATACAGCAATGCTTTTATATTGTGGATATTTGTGATTTAATGCTTTTTAGGAATTAAAACAGGACCCAATCGAAAGGAGGGTGCGATGATTAGTAATAATAATGTTATTTGGCCGTACTCTCGATTTTCAGTAGCATATTTTTTGCTTGGTGGCAGTCTAAATGAACCCGGCTTGTTGCCTAAGGTATTATTAAGACTTGATATTAAGTATGCCGGAACGGACAACGCCCGAGCCAGGTTATTTAATAACTGTCCTAAAAATCTAGGAGTTAGTCGCGGTTGTTTTTACGAAGGAATTAATAGAATCGAATTATATTACGGTGTAATTGTGATAAATTCAGATTTGTGGCACAAAAATCCTATTTGTCATTTTTGTGACTGCCTGGAATTGGCAAGGGATTCTGGACGAAAATACATGTTCTAAATTGCATAACTAAGAGACTGGCCAGCGGCCCCAGAATACTTTCTCGGGGCCGCTTTGAACTTTTTATTTTACAAACCATACACAGCGACTGTGCTGTCGACCATTTCTTCTAGACTATGTTTTGGTTCCCACCCTAATATTTCTCTAGCCTTCTTAGCATCAGCTACCACAGTACCAATATCCCCGGCTCGTCTTGGAACATTTTCTACCTTAAGAGTTTTGCCAGTTTTCTTTTCAAACGCTTCAATTAATTCTTTGACACTAAAGCCCGTACTGGTTCCTAAGTTAAAGACTCCAGAATCAGAGTTATCTAATGCCTTAAGGTGAGCGTCGACTAAATCAGTTAGGTGTATGTAGTCCCTGACACCAGTACCATCTTTGGTATCGTAGTCGGTACCAAAAAGATAAAAAGCCTTGTCTTGCTCTAAAGCTCTGGCGATAAGTGGAAATACATTCTGGGCAGAATCCTCTCGATACGCCAACCCATAATCACCGGCTACATTAAAGTAACGCAAAATACTATAACTAGAAATTTTCTCAGTCTTAAAAAATTCCTTTATCAAAGTTTCTGACATGAGTTTGGATTGGCCATAGACACTAGCCGGGGACACTGCCGAGTCTTCGGTAAAGTAGAAATCCGATCTGTCCTCAGCTTTGTATACGGCAGCAGTAGAGGAAAATATTATTTGCGGTACCTGATATTTTTCCATACAAGTTAGAATATTTAATGTACCCAACACATTATTTCTAAAATATAAAGCTGGCTCTTGTTGGCTTTCTGGGACACTTTTTTTGGCTGCAAAGTGAATCACTGAATCAAACTTATGAAGCTTAAAGACCTCATCTAATTCTTCTAGGTTTGTTATATCACCTACTATCAGTGGGGCTTTTGTATTAACTTTTTCTTTCTTACCAGAGGCTAGATTATCAAATACCACCACTTCATTACCATCATTTACTAAAGCCTCGACACAGGCTGAACCAATATAACCCGCTCCTCCCGTCACTAAAATCGTTTTTTTCATACGGAGATTATAACACTTGAAAATCTAGAGTGGTTACATTGTAAAAAATACTGAAAATTCGTCTGCGTATACACAAATGGTCTAGGAGCCTCCTAGACCATTTAATTTGTCTTGCAAAGACGACATTAAGACTATTTTCCTCTTGCAGTTGCTTTGGTAGCAAAGACACTTTCAATAGCGTCTTTGTAGGCGAATTTAAAAATCTCTGGGTCTTCATGTAGCCTGTCTTTAATGGTGGTTCTAGCTTCTCTTGAGAACTGAGACCTTATTCCATTATTATTTAAAAACTTTGATAATTTTTGAGCAAAGCCAATTGTGTCTTCTGGTTCACACACAAACGCGTTCGCTTCGTCGGTAAAAATATCATCTCGTAAATCAGTCCTCGCTAATAAAAGCGGTAGTCCGACCGCCGCTGCTTTAATAACCGACTCCTCACTATCGGGTGTAATATCTGTACTAATCAGTAGGTCAGAGGCTCGCATATATGACACCTGATCCACGGTAGAGGGTTCAAAAATTATCTGTTCCTTAATACCAAAAATTTCCGCTCTTTTTTGAAATTCTTTTTTCATTGGTCCTTCACCAATTACTACCAAGGCAATGCTCGGTGAGCGTAAGACTGTTCTGGCGGCATCAATCGCCCGATACAAAGTGCTGTCATGATTTAACTTACCAATGTACAACATGATGAATTTAAAATTTGCCAATTTTGATGGTTTGACTGTCGGTGTATTTGTCTGCTCAAGAATTGATTTGATGTTGTAATATCGTGGCAATAATATCGGCTCCTGTATATGTGTAAATTGTTTTTTTATACGATTCTTTATCGCTTCAGAGGTAACGCAAACACTAGTAGTTTTGTTTAGTACGTGTTTGGCTAATCGTAATCGCCACTTACTGTATCTTTCAGTTCGCTTATAATCCTCGCTCAAAAAATCTTCTAAGACATGTATTTGAAACGGTCTTCCGTAATCCTCAGCTAGTTCTTTGGCTATATAACCCGCTTCAAAAGGATCAAGGCCGACGATAATATCTGGTCTAAAACCATCAGTAAATTCCAATTGTTCTTTGACCAATTCTCTCGCCTCTCTCATAGTATGCCACCACTGTTTTGCGGTGGTGCTATACACCCAGACTCCTTCTGCTATCTTATCGGCAGTCTTTCTCTTCTTCCAAGCTTTCTCCACCACCATAATATGAATCTCGTCAAAAACAGAGCTGAGCGAAGCCAATTTATTTCGGAGCTCAGTATTGGCCTCCAACAAAATCGGGTCCGTTGAAACAAAAAGGACTCTGGTCTTTGTGCGTTTTATTACACTTGGTGCAAAAGAGCCTTGATGTGTAGACGACACATCATCTGATTGACTTACATTGGTTAAAGACTCAATAGTACTATCATCATCAAGTACAAAATCGAGTATATTTCCAGTCTGAGTCAAGGTAGGACTATATGTGATGGGTTCTTTGGTGGCATCAGCCATATACTTAATAGTATAACTTATCTACATATCCAAATATTACTCAAACGAATCAAGCTGTGTACGAAATAGTTTTACCAAGGTCGGCCCTTGGTAAGTTCGGAATTAATTAAACAGTTAAACGGAGTGGAAAATAACATCTGGCAATAATGCCATAATGGCGTTGGCTAGTTTGTCTGAATCATGTCTAACCAAACTTCTAGTCAAAGTGTCACTGTCGGCTTTGGAATAATCTAGATGTGATAATAAATCACGAGTAATAGTGGGGATAGGTAATAAATGGGAATCATCTAAAAGTGGCTCATCACCTTCAGATTTATAGTGATCAATCATGGCTTTTGGTAACTCAGTGTTGTTTTTGAGCAGGACGTCTGGATAAATGCCTATATACCTTTCAATTTCGCGGAGGTGGTCACCAATGCTCATACCTCTGGTCTGGCCGGGTCTAGTCATTAAATTTGCCACGTAAACCACTTGGGCTTTGCTCTGGGCAAAGGCTTCTGGGACACCTTGAACGACACAGTTTGCCAGCAAGCTAGAATACAAATCACCCGGACCAAGTACAATGCAGTCTGCTTCAATAATGGCGTTAAAAGCCTCGTCACTAATAATTGCTTTTGGATTAGTATATAAAGCGTTAATTTTTCGGTGGGCAAAATGTGCTGGTGGCTCATCAATATAATGTTCCCCTTCCAAAGTTGTGTTGTCGTCATACTCAGCAACCAAATTCACATTGTCAGTAGTAACCGGGATAACCTGCCCTCTGGTTCTTAATATCTTGGAAGCGACCCTGGTCGCTTCCGCTTCGCTACCCACAATATCCGTTAAAGCAGTCAAAAATAAATTGCCAAAATTATGTCCGTTTAAGCCAGCGTCTTTATTAAATCGATATAAAAATAATTGTCTAACTATTTCGGTATGGTCGTCATCACTAGCTAAAGCCGTCAAAGCCATCCTAACATCACCAACTGGTAACGAGCCAAAAGCATCTCGTAATCGACCAGTTGAGCCACCAGAATCAGCCATTGAAACTATGGCTGTAATATCTAGCTGATTATGGTGATGTTGTAGGCCACGTAAAACCGTATGAGTACCGGTACCACCACCAATCACCACCACCCGTTTCTTCTGGCGGACTGGGCTAATTTTTGGCTCCTTTTTTACATCCATATAAACCACTCTAGTATGAAGCAGAAGCGACTACAACTGGACAAAAGTCAGATGTGTGTTATTGAAATAGTGCCCTGTCAGGCAGATTTTTGGGGATGCGACCAAAACACCGCCCCTACCCCGACTAATAATATCAAAAATAGACCGACGAAAGCTCGGTCTGGTAAAGACGAGCGACTGTAATCATGGTCCGCTTTGGTTGCTGTCACAACGTTGCCTAATAGACTAGATGAAGTAGAGGTGGTTACTACACTTATTTCTGATTCAGGATTTATATCATCTGATGTGATTATTTTATCTAGTTCCTCAGCCTCTGCTTTATTTATAAAATTAAATTTATAAATATCTTCTTGATTTTCAGTTTCAACCTCGCCTATCTCTGCCATTATATTAGGTTTGGCGGTGTTGGTTTTCGTTATTGAACCAATGGTCACAAGCTGATTATTTTGTACAGAGTAAGGCTCATTTGGACCAACGATATTAGTCAGAATTATATTACTGTGACCATCCTTTAGAGCTACTGGTGTGTAGATATTTCCCCCTAGTTTACTTAAAGGAACCGTAATTGTGGACTTAGGTAAAATTACCGTTCGGTCTGGGAAAACCACCTCTTTCAAACCCTCTAAGGTGTAGTTGTCCAAAATAACCTCGTAAGGAGAGTCATTATTAACCTGTACGTCACCGTAGGAATTACGGGTTAATGACAAAGTGACCGGCAAAACCGTGATTGTCTTACGAAGAACCTCCTCTTTTGTAGCGTAAGACCCTCTAACACTCACCACGTAGTCACCTGGAAATTCATAACTGTGTTCAGTCACTTTACCTGATCGACTATTAAGATCGCCAAAATTCCAATTGTACTGAAGTGAGTCACGTAGGGTCTTAGACAAACCTTTCGGTTCAACTTTCATTGTTATGACTTGATTAACGTAAACTATATCCGGCACATCTAAGACAAGAGACAATTCCGGATTTTTAACCTCTATCGCTACCGTCTTTTTGACACTGGTTGCTTTTTTACTTTTAGAGCTACTGTTGGGACTCTGGGTATTGTTATTGGTTTCTTTAGATTCATTGGTCTCTGTTTCAATGTCACCCACTTTAGCATTTTGAGTATTTGGTGTTCTCGGTGCCGTTATCCAAATTGAACCATTATACTGAGCCGTAGACTTAGTAACATTATCACCACCAATATTTTCCCAATCAGAACCGCCGACCACATTGTCCACGACCGAACCATTAGAATCTAATAAAGTAAGAGTGGTGCCGGTGTTTACCAAAGCTCCGGTATAAACGACCAAAGGTGAACCACTCTGATACTGACCGTCACTTCGATTTCTTTCGAGCAAAACATATTCGCCAGCCTGAATAGTACCGGATAATTCGATTAGTAAAGAGTCGGCGTCTTTCAACACCCACCCGTCCAACACCTCCGCTGTATTACCTGAATTGTACAACTCTATCCATTCATGATTAGCTGATTCCTCGCTACCCATCCAAGCCACTTCGCTGATACTGACTGAACCTAAACAAATTGTAGGAAAAAGTCCAAAAACAAATACTGGCCAGAATAAACGCATAATTAATTTAAGGGTGGTCGATCGTTACCAGTTACCCGCATCATTTGTTCTAATTTTTTGGGATTTAAATTATCTTGATCTGATCTCGTTTTATTTATTTCAGGCGGAACCGATTTATTTTCAGCCGATACTGCTTGAGAGACTTCTGTTTGTCTAGATACGGCTTCGTCTTTTACGCTATTTTCTGTTTCCGGTACCGTCTCAAGAGCTTTGGCTAAAGCCTCCCTTAGACCACCCCCATTTTCGGACTTGGTTTCTGACGCTGTCTTAGCTGATGACGAGTCTTCCTTGTTTCCTTCCTTATCTGTTGGTTTTTCATCCTTAGTATCAGACTGGTTATCAGTCTTGATCTCGTTTGATTTAACGATTGATTTAAGTATGGCTCGCAAATCTTCTACGCTAGCTTCTTTTTTAGAAGTATTGTTGTATGGTCCGTCTTTTTCTTTATTTCTACTGCCAACACTACTCTCTGACTTAATCGGTCGATTATCATCCCTACCAGACCCCATTTCAGAACGTCCCTTGTTATCTCGTAGACCAGACTGAGCGGTACTCCTTTTAAGGTCTCCATCATTTTTAGAATCAGCACTCTTTCTATCTGGTGTTTGTCTACCCTCACCTCTTAGGCCGGAACTTTTTGCAGTAGCTTCCTTGGATTCACGTCGATCCTCTTTTTCTGGTTTGGGTACTGGTTTATGAAATTCCAAAACCATTTCCTCAACTTCCGTTCTTGGTCTAGAAAACTGCTTACGACTTTCGGCGATAATAATGTCCCGACAAGAAACATCGGCTTGTGGAATTGGTGGTAAAGTAGTGGCCGAAAAAGGGGCCGACCCAATACCATCAATCATCAAAGTTAGATATATCTGAGCAAAACCCAAATTCACGATGTCGGGGGCCAAAAATCTAGGTGTGTATATGGTCTCAAGAACCTCAGCGTCAAAGGGACCGACCCGAAAAGAAATAATCGTTCCCACGTTACCAAACACAGCGTTCCTGACCTCCTCTTCCATTTGTTCAATGTACTGATGAGCAATCGTGAGATTGAGTTTGTATTTTCTAGCTTCAGACAAAATATCGGCGAAGGTTGCATTGGCAAAAGACTGAAACTCATCAACATAAAAGTAAAAATTAGGAGCCTCTTTCATTTGCTCTTGATTAAGATCGGCTCGACTCATGGCAGCCAAATAGATTCTGGTGGTCAACATTGAACCAAGCAGATTGGCGTTACTTTCACCCACCAAGCCTTTTGACAAATTCATGATCAGTATCTTACGATCATCCATGATTTTTCGTATATCAAAACTGGAATGAGGTTGGCCCACTATGTTTCTAATTAAAGGATTATTGGTAAACTGACCGATCTTGTTTTTAATCGCATCGCCAGCCTCTTGCATGTACCTTTCGTTATATTTTAAAAACTCATCCACCCAAAAAGATTTGACTGACGGGTCTTTGATATTTTCAATCACTTTTTTTCGGTAATCTTTATCAGATAACATTCTGTTTACTCCAAGCAAAGTAGAGTCGGGATATTCCAATAAAGCCAGTAAGGTATTGGATAAAATGTATTCCATTCTGGCAGACCAAGCGTCTATCCAAATCTTTTTAAAGACCGACATCAAACCAGATACCACTAAATGCCGACGGTCAGCACCAACATCTTCCATCACATTAAAAGATACGGGATTGTCGGCATCAAAAGGAGCAAAATACAGAACGTCTTTTTTTCGTTCTTCTGGAATGTAATTTAGGAGTGTTTCGGCAGTTTGTCCGTGCGGATCAATAAAAGCCAGACCGTTACCATTTTTGATATCTTGAACGGCCATGTTTTCAAGTAAGGTTGACTTACCCATTCCTGTCTTACCAATCACATAGACGTGTCTAGTACGATCCTTGGCTTTTATACCAAAAGGGATGTTTTGGCCGCGAGCATCGGTCTTGGCAAAAAAAGTAATCTGTTCTGGATCGTAGACCATAATACTTATGATTATAGCAAATAAAGAACTAGAAAATAATATTTTAAATAGAATATAAAAAGCCGAGCCTCACCCAAGACGGGTGAGGCTCTTGATGCGGCCGGTGCACAGGGTCCTGACCTGTTGTCACAGTAAAAAGAGCGAGATGAGCAACAGCACTGGTATAGCATGCTCCAACGCTACCTCGCCGGCGGCCAGCCGTTGCAGAAACCTGATTACGAATATTTTATTATCTCCCCAAAAAACAGAGCGACCGCTATTTAACCACCTTTATCCCTAATAAACAATATCAAAAACTGTTTATAACTCTCCTTCAGTCTCAGTCACCTCAGTTTCTACTTCGTAAAAATTCGGTCCTTTTAGAGCACCTTTAGTGTATATATTTGACGGAGCCCATATCATCCATGAATTCACACCAGCATCGTAACTAGCTTGAATCTCGGCTCGCACATCAGTGGCATCGTAATCACCACCGTAGTCAAAATCTTGAATCCAAGTCCGTAATTTATCAGCCGTGTATACCGGCTTACTATAAATAGCGGGTGTGGTAGTACCAATTCTAGTGTGCAAGAAACCTTGCATGGGAGTTGTTGAAGATAGTAGACGATCTACCCCAAAACTCATGGCGTAGTGAACCACTTTATATGGATAATCATTTGGATTACCGAGACCAAGGAAGCTATTAGGATAATGTGACGGATAAACCATTGGTGCTATGAAATCAAAGTAAGGTACAGCTCGATCTTGGACCTGACCAATCGAAAGATCATCGTAATTAGTGGTTGTCATACCAAATAGATCAGCTGAGGTATACGGGGTTGATGAGGCTCGTCCGGTATTTTCGTGACGATACTTAGCAAACAAACTTTCATCATCTAACTTTTCGTTCAAATACTTAAAGAAGGCTTCTAGATTAGCTTGTTTGTCAGCACCGTATTCAGTTGACAGCGAAAGTGGAAATGAAATATCTTTCATATTGCCATCACTCGGGTAGCGCACGTAATCAAAATTTAGTTCATCAAAACCTAGATTATATGAGTCTTTTGATAATTCGATTATGTGATCCCAGTAACCCTTAGCCGCCACGTCAATAAAAGATAAACCTTTTCCATCTTTCCAGACCGTCACCCCATCGGCTCGTTTAACCGCCCACTCTGGTGTCCTAAGAGACTCAAAAGGATCTTGAAAAACCGTAATTCTACCGATTAAGAAAATATCATTATCATGGAGCAGTTCCAGAAACTCTCGCATATCTCTGGCTCCACACCGAGCATTTTCCCAAGCCGGAAGCCAACTGGGACTTTCTGGTGCAAAAGAGATGGTGCCCGAATAATCTTTTATATCAATAATGATTGAATTTATTTCTGTCTCCCTAACTAGTTCTACCAACCTTTGCCTAAAATTTGGAGTACCAGCTACACAGGAAGTCATATAAATAGCTTTAACCTGAGGTGGTAAAGGCACGTGTCTAACCACCTGTCTATTATCTACCAATTTTTCCACAACAATTTCTTCGGCGCTGGTAGCCATTAAGGAATCTTCTTCAAACGAAGCGACACTCTCATAACTAACACTAAACATCGACGGCCCTAAAATGACCGCTATTATAAGCAGAACAAAAACAACAACACCAATAGCTGCCAGTTTGATTTCACTGGAAAAATCTTTCTTTTCAACCGGTGACTGATTATCTGAATAATTAGTCATGATGGGTTTAGTAGGTTTGGTCTTCTTCAGACAAATCCGGCTTCGCTGTCTGTTCAACAAAAGAATCCGTCTGTCTCTCCCCCGCTTCGTTTTCAATCCGTCTTAAAAAAGCTCGGTGCCTTAGACTATACCCCACCACCATCAATAAAATGGAAATTAAAATATAAAAATAATACTTCCAATCCTCTGGAATGCCCAAATTAGGAACTAAAAAAAGCAAAATTCCGATTATAAAAACTAAAGACTCTCTTGTCATTAAATAAAAACAAAGAACGTAGCGATTAGATTGAATACGTCTCAATTCGTTACCTGCGATAACAAACCACTAGACGGCCAAGCTCTTTGTGATAGATATTATACCTTAATGGAGTACCGAGCCACAAATTAAGTACGGGGTTTTATTTTTGTAAAATAACCACGAATTCCCCTTTTTGCTTTTTGGGGTTTTCGGTCAACAATTCCTTTAATTCGCTTGGTGTACCGATTAACATCTCTTCGTACAATTTGGTCAATTCACGACCCAGACTAACCCTACATTCAAATGGAAGGTTTTCAAGAGCGTCGAGTGTTTTCATAATACGATGGGTTGATTCAAAAAATATCACTGGCTGAGCAAAGGACGACAAACTTTCGAAGAAAGTTTGTCGTCCTTTTTTCTGCGGTACAAATCCTAAGAAGACAAACTGATTACCGGTTAAACCAGCAATAGAAAAGGCGGTTGTTACAGCAGAGGCCCCTGGTATAGCCTCAACCATAATACCGGCCTCACGTACCATCTGCACCAACAACACTCCTGGATCACTTACCCCTGGTGTACCCGCATCTGACACCAAAGCGATATGTTTACCGCCCTCCAAATCAGCCAAAACCGCTTGGTGAGTTTTCTCGCTAGCGTGTACATCGTAACGTCTCAGTTTGGTATTAAGCTCATAATGCTTTAAAAGTTTTCCGGTCACTCTAGTATCTTCACAAAGAATATAATCAACCTCACTAAGCACTCGCAAAGCCCGTAGGGTGATATCCTCCATGTTCCCAATTGGAGTAGCTACTACCGACAATTTTCCAGTTTCCATACCAAACAAACTACCACTCTCTAAGACAAAAGAAAAGGCGGGGCCATGACAGCCCTCACCCCCTTCGCCTTGGCGCCTCCTCAGACCACCATGAAATCTCTGAATCTGATCTTCTCCCTCAGCCAGGCGACCTCCTCGGCCGAAAGACCCAGGCTTAAAGCCAGCTCCGCAAACTGCTTCTTTTTCAGTCGGCAGTGCCGAGAAAACCAAGCTGGTGGCTTCGAGAGCAAGATGAGAAAAAGAGCCTCCCGAAACATTTCGTTAACTGATTCCACCCCTTTCTCATGCTTGATAAGGCTATCGAGAGTCAGCCAAGCCATACTGACAGCTTCTCGCTGACTCTTCAAAGCCAGCTTCTCCTGTCGCCGTGCGTATTCACGATGAGGCTGTAATTTCGATCTCTCAGCCTGAGCCTTTCTGTCATGTCGTTGGGCCAGATAATGCAACCCGAGGGTTCTGAAATATCTTTCGAGCAAAATATACCCCTGCAATCGATAATAATCAGCTCGCCCGAATAAACCTTCAATGTCAACATTCTTGGTCAAACACAGTTGCTGAATAGGATGTTCAAGAACCAAGAAACACCTTTCGTCAACAGCCCGATCAGCGTTAGACATTCCTCTCTCCCCTCTCATACACCGCACATGATTGCGGTGCTTCTGAAGCAAATATATCACCCTCCCCAACAAAATGAAAGATACTAACGTCTTAATGTATACAGACCCAAAGCACCTTACTCAACCAATTGAGAAGCGACATTTGTCACCTCGCCGGCCCCCATCACAACCACCACACTGTCTTTATCAGCTTCATCTTTAACATAATCGGCAGCCGCCGCTAGGGTATGAAAATGTATAGCCTTTATATCGTTTTTAGCTACAGCTTTTATTATTTGTTCACTACTAACCCCAGAAAGATTGACTTCTCTGGCGGCGTAAATAGGCACCATAACAACCAGATCAGCCTTACTTAAAGCGGTCACAAAATCATTAAATAATTCTTTGGTCCTAGTATAAGTATGGGGTTGAAACACCACGATCAACTTTTTGTCAGGATATAATTCACGAACACCAGCAATAGTGACCGCAATCTCAGTCGGATGATGGGCATAATCATCGTAGACTGGAGCGTTATTAACTTCACCCTTATACTGAAAACGTCGCCAAGTACCGGCAAAGTTTTCAAGCGCTGTTTTAATAATATGTTCCTCAACGCCAACACTGGCGGCGGCGGCCACGGCCGCCGCCGCATCTAACCGCACGTGCATCCCCGGCTGTCGTAACTTGAGTGATAGATCAATAAAATTTTTATAATCAACCACCTTTCTATCCAAACCATTTAAAACATATTGGAGATTCGGATCACTAACATTTGCTATCACCAACCCTTCTTCATCGACTTGCTCAGCAAAAGTTCGAAAGGCCGTCTGAACATCAAGTAAATCTTTGTAGTAATCGACGTGTTCATGCTCAATGTTAGTAATTACCAACACATCAGGTTTTAAACTCAAAAAATCTCGCTTATATTCACAAGCTTCTACTACCGCATATTTACTCTTTCCGGCTCTGAAATTACTACCTGTCTTACTCCGTAGCGAACCAATGATAGCGGTTGGATCGTAACTGGCCTCTTCTAAGATGTCTGTGATCATAGCGGTAGTGGTGGTCTTACCATGAGCGCCGGCCACCGCTATTAGATAATACTGATTGGCCACCTCCCCCAGAGCCTCAAAATAATTTACCGTCTTAATACCCCCCTCTCTCGCCGCCAACAGTTCCGGATGATCACTAGCCATCGCTTCTGTGTACACCACCATATCGATATCTTCACTCAGATTACTGGCTACCTGTGAATCAAAAAAAGTCACCCCTTCTTTTTCTAAGGCTCGGGTAATATCTGATGGCGCTCGGTCAGAGCCACTAACTCGCACCCCCTCATGCAAATAAAACCGCGCCAAAGCCGACATACCGATACCGCCAATACCAATGAAATGAATATGTTTAATCTTCTCCATAAACCTTTTCTATAATCGCTAATTGATTTTGTTGATCATAAGTCAAAGATACTCTTTGTCTAGTGTCACCATCTTCTTTATAAAGATTGAAATTATTTATTAGCCACTTTCTTAAACCAGCTTTGGTCACACCAATCTTTTTAAAAATCTGAACCGTTATCTCATTAGTTTTATCACTGTCTCTGTCCTCAGCATTTAAAATCTCCTGAAACTCAGGGGGTAAATTAACACATAAATGTCTATTCTCTTGCAAAAAATTTAATACTTCGATGTACGCTACTAACAACTTATAATCAATTTCATAGGCTGAATCAGTCTTTTCCTCAGCCGCTTCTTTGATTTCTCGAAATTTTTTATAAGGATCCTCAAGCAACTCATCGGCATACCGAACCATCTCTTGCTCTTCGACTGTCGCAGCGATTTCTTTCTTCGTCATAATGGGGTTTTGACCACCAATATTTATTTCAGGAATTTCCTTATTCATAATCATTCATACTTATTTACTAACTCAACAAATTCGTCATTACGTTCGTATTCATTTTTGTATTGTCCAAAGGAAGCAAAAGCTGGACTAAAGAGAATAATATCTCCATTCTCAGCCACCAATCTTGCTTCTTCAAACGCCTTCTCTAAGTCTTCTGCCACGATCGGCTTCTTAATACCATTAATGATATTAAGAAGCCGATCAGTGCCACTGCCCGGTGTCAGAATGACCTGTCTACAATGATCTCCAATTGATTGAACCAGTTCGTTAAGTTCAATTCCTTTGTCTGCACCGCCGGCAATCAAAATAATATTTTTATTACCTAAATCGAGAGCCTCTAAGGCGGCGATGGTAGCTTGCGGGGTAGTGGAGTTATTATCATTATAGATACGGACATTGTTTACAGTCTTCAAAAGCTGTAGCCGACCTTCCACCCCAGCAAAACTAGCCAAGCCCGAAAAGATTTCCTCATCGGTGAGACTGATTGCTTTGAGGGCTTCATAAGCCAGAGCAGCGTTTAAACGATTATGTCTACCAGGCATGGCCAACAAACAATCCTCTGGAATAATAGACTCGTCAGCCAACCGTACCTCCTGACCCAAGGTCACATCAGGTAAGGTTTTAGCTTCCTCAAACACCTCTGGTGTAGTGATTAAAACATCGCTCTCCTTTTGATATTTAAAGATATTGGCCTTATCGGCGAAATAAGCTCGCATCGCTGCTTTTTTATCCAATCCTTCTTTTTGATAGTAGTTCAGGTGGTCTTCCATAAAGTTGGTAAAGACGGCTATCTGCGGGCTCAGCTTGGCCCAACCCCAACCCTGCAACTGCCACGAATCAAGTTCCATAACACACAGCGAATCTTCTTTTGCTTCCTTGAGGAGCTGTAAGTTTGAAACTCCTCTGATATTACCACCCAATAAAATTTTTTCACCAGTCACTACAGAAAGAGTATGATAAATCATTTGAGTAACGGTACTTTTGCCTCTCGTACCGGTCACTCCGATAATAGGAACTTCGGCCAACTCTGCAAATAACGAAGCGCTTTGTTTAAGCGGTACGCCATCTTCGATGGCGTACCGCAAACACTCCAAGCCCAACGACGCTCCCGCCCCAACCAAAATAAAATCCCGATTCCCAAAATCTTCATTCTGGTACGGACCAAATTTAAAAGTAATATTTGGATAGTCTTTTAAGGCTTCAACCGCTGGTTGCATCACTTCCACTGAAGCATCGTCAACCACCAACACCTGAGCTCCCGCCTCCGCCATATAAGCCGCATCGCCGATACCTCGACCAAGCAGACCGATTCTCATTACGGTAACTTTCTTACCTTTAAAATAATCCTTATAACTCATACCTAGTATCATAGTGAAGAAATGTTCATTTGGCTAGCAAAATGCGCTATACTTTTTATATTATGAAAACACATGGTGAGATGACCCTTGAGAAATACCGGCTATTTCCCTACATAGCCTGGCTTCTAATTATCGGCTTTGCTTTATTCACCATCAATTTAGTAACCGAACTAAAAGAAACTGCTGAAGAATTAGTAGAAAAAAATGACACCCTGCACATGACAGTGAGCGACCACTCCAAGAGACTTGATTCACTGGAAGAAAAAATAGCAGAATAATATTTATCCAATCTAAAAAATATTATTTATGAGATACAGACCCATAGAAGCCTACCGAATTTTTCCTCTCATCGCTTGGTCTGTGGTAATTGCTTTTGCATTATTCACTTATTATCTAGTGACCGAACTACAAAAAGAATTGGTCAGATTAGAAATTCAAAATATAGCCTACGAACAATCCATTCAAAATAACTTACCGTCAAATTTAAATTAATTAATGTCAAATATATTTTTAAACAAAAAAATAGGACATTTGATTCTCCTAGCCAGCCTTCTATTGATAATAGTAACGGCTTCGTTTCTGGCGGCGAGCGCCATAGAAAATAATGACACCGCCAAAGAATTGATTGGTGATTTTGGGTACCTTGGTGTTTTTGTTATCGCTTTGATAGCTGGCCTAAACGCCATCATCCCAGTACCAGTGGCTACTTTTACTCCCATTTTTCTAGCTGGTGGCTTATCTATATATTTGATAATTATTTTTTTAGTCGCTGGCACTTTACTGGCTGACTTGGTTGGTTTTTTTATCGGAAAATGGGGTCATTCGTTTGTCACCAATCATTATCCAGGCACTTTTGAAAAGATAGCAAATCTACACCAGAAACATTCTTACCTAATACCATATTTTGTCTTCTTTTACGCCTCATTTGTACCATTCCCCAACGAAGCCTACCTCATTCCACTCGGCTTACTAAACGTGCCCTTACGTAGTTTTATCATCCCGATTATTCTTGGTACCTTTGTCTACATCACTATTTCGGTCTTTGGTTTTGACGCTATTTTTAATTACTTTTTCTAAAACCGCTTTTTGAGACACTTTTTTATCTAGGTCTTTTCAAAGCGTGTAGCCCTTACATTTTTTCTAATTTTTTGGTATAGTACGGCGCACTTACGAAACAATAGCCAAAGTAAGTAATAAGCGGGCAGGCTGAGGAAAGCACTTAGTTGTACTTTCCTCCCGGTTGTGAGTAAAGCGAGCAAACCGACGATATTTATGAGGAAGTAAGGAGTTGGCTAGAGCATTCTCCTGACTTCTTACAGAAGCTGTTTAGCTTTTCAAAATTTAGTTTCTTTAGTGCGGGCATAGCTCAGATGGCTAGAGCATTCGACTGATACTCGAAAGGTCCTAGGTTCGACCCCTAGTGCCCGCACTAAGAAAATTAAATTTCAGGAAAGCCCTTATGTGAGTCAGCTCTTTATAAACAATGAAATTAAAATACTCCAATCAATTGGAGTATTTTAATTTTCTGCCTAAGGTCACCTTTGGTAAAATATTGAAATTAGCACTTGAAAAGGCCCGAGCGGAAAGCGGGCCTTTGGGCAAACCGGAGGAGCCGGACCTTCAAAAACAGTCCGTTTCGGTATCCGGTGAAAAAATGTTCGGGTCTACCCTGATACAGGAATCCCCCCTTTCAATCTCGTAGGGTGCTGTCTCGCACCATCCCCACCAGACTATAACCACAATAAAAGTCAATATTGTATACCGAATGTTTTCGGCCATCACCTCCGCTGCCTCGAAGACAAATTGGCGAACCATATTATTAATCGTCTCCATCTGCTCTATCCTCACGATTTTGCGCTCTCGGGCGCTTTTGGGTATAGCATTGGTGCCATACCCTCCTCTTATTATAGTAACATATTTTTAATATAAAGTCAAATGTCGATTAGTATTAAAAAGCCCCGTCTACTGCGTTATACTTGTAATTATGAGATACATTATTTTGACTGTTTTATTAGCTACAGCTCCCCTGTCTGTACTAGCGGCTGATTCGATTGATGGTTTAGTCAATAAAGGAACTGGTTTCATTGGTGGGGTTTTGATTTATTTTCTGTTGGGACTGGCTACCATTGTGTTTTTGTTTAACGTAACTCGTTACTTTATTATCGGTAGTGGCGATGAACAAGGTCGTACTAAGGCCAAGACTGGAGCCATGTACGGAATCGCCGCCTTTGTCTTGATTTCGATCATGTGGGGGATTGTAAATTTTTTGGTAAATGGACTAGGTTTAAACAACTCCAATCCAATTAAACCGGACTATAATTCTGAATGGGAACTCACTCCATACGTTGATGAATAAATTCTAGACTGGTTAATAAACAAAAGCGGACGGAGGCCGTAGGCCTCCGTCCGCTTTTGTC
>JAGQME010000012.1 GCA_020428795.1 Candidatus Kaiserbacteria bacterium | reverse complement strand
TCGACGCCAAGACGGTCGAGGTTGACGGCAAGCCGGTGCACCTGACCGGCAAGGAATACCAGGTGTTGGAGCTTCTCTCGCTTCGGAAGGGCACGATGCTCACCAAGGAGATGTTCCTCAACCACCTCTACGGCGGCATGGACGAGCCCGGGTTGGGTATCATAGACGTGTTCATTTGTAGGTTGCGCAAGAAGCTGTCCGAAGCCACCAAGGGCGAGAACTACATCGAGACAGTATGGGGCCGCGGCTTTGTTCTCCGCGATCCCACCAGCGCCGAAGCGAAGCGTCAACTTCTTGTCGGGGCCTGAAATCCAACAAACAAAGACGACCGTGGGGCACCATAGCTATGGTGCCCTTTGTTGGTTTGGGGGACATGATCGTTGTTTGGTATCAAAAGAGCCGGCGCTATGCGCCGACTCTTTTGATACCACTTCAGCCAAAACCTTTAGTACATTCCCCCCATTCCTCCACCCATTCCATTCATAGCAGACATATCCGGTTTATCATCCTCTGGCTCATCAGCTACAGCTGCTTCAGAAGTCAATAAAATAGCAGCGGCCGAGACAGCGTGCTGAACACAGGCTCTCTCCACTTTGACCGGATCGATAATTCCCGCCTTTATCATATCGTCAACTAATTCCCCTTTGTTAGCATCATATCCAGCGTTACCACCGGCGACTTTTACCTTATCAACAATGACTGCTCCGTCATCCTTACCAGTGTTATCAACAATCTGCTTTAAAGGCATCTCCAACGCCTTCAATACAATACTGTAACCAACCTTAGTCTCCGGACCCATGTCCTTTGGTATTTTACTTAGGACTGAACCAGAAGCCTTGGCCAAAGAGGTTCCACCACCGGAGACAATTCCCTCTTCGATGGCCGCCTTAGTAGCATTTACAGCATCCTCAATCTTAAGTTTTAGATATTTCATCTCCGTTTCAGTAGCGGCTCCCACCCTAATCACTCCGACACCACCACCTAACTTAGCGATTCTTTCTTGTAACTTTTCCTTATCAAACTTCGAGGTCACTTTTTCTTCTTGAGATCTTAAAGCGACAATTCGATCGTCAATTGCTTTCTTTTCACCCTTACCACCCACAATCACCGTGTTATCTTTGGTAGATACCACTCGATCGGCCTTACCAAGGTGGACGATTTCAGTTTCTTCGAGTTTTAAGCCAAGTTCTTCAGAGATTAGTTGGCCACCAGTGGTAATAGCAATATCTTGCAATACTTCTTTCTTACGATCACCGTAACCAGGTGCTTTTACCGCCAAGACAGAGAAGCCACCCTTTAGCTTATTCACCACAAAAGTGGTCAGAGCTTCACCCTCAACATCATCGGCAATAATCACCAACTCTTTTTTGCCAGACTGAGCAATTTTTTCCAAAAGAGGCAGAATTTCCTGCACAGAAGAGATTTTTTTATCAGTAATTAAGATAAGAGCGTCTTTATACTCTGACTCCATTCGTTCTGGATTAGTCACCATATATGGCGATACATAACCCTTATCGAATTCCATACCTTCAGTTAATTCAGTCTCAATACCAAAAGACTGACTTTCTTCGACCGTCACTACCCCGTCTTTCCCAACCTTTTCGATTGTTTCGGCGATTTTGGCTCCGATCTCTTCACTTTCAGCCGAAATAGTAGCGACTTGTTTAATTTCTTCGGTAGTCTTGATTTGAATAGCCTGTTGTTTAAGTGCTTCTACCACGTCTTTGGCGGCCATCTCCATACCACCTCGCACCGCCATAGAATTAAGACCCAAAGTGGTCTGTCTTAGACCCTCTCTAACCAATGCCTGCGTCAATACAGTGGCGGTCGTGGTACCATCACCAGCTAAATCATTGGTCTTATTGGCTACCTCTTTGACAATCTCGACTCCCATGTTCTCAAACTTGTCTTTCAGAGTGACGTCCTTAGCGATGGAAACTCCGTCATTGGTGATAGTTGGTCCACCATAACCCTTGTCTAAAATGACGTTTCGTCCTCTAGGACCAAGCGTGACTTTTACCGCATCGGCAACCGTATCAACTCCTTTTTGCAATTTTTTCTTTAGTTCTTCTCCAAACAATACTTCTTTGGCCATGTTTTTTATTGATTAACTAATAACTTATCCTAAAATCGCTAAAATACTTTGTTCACCAACAATATAGAATTTCTCTTTATCAACCGTAACCTCATCGTAACCATACTTGGCAAAAACTACCCGATCACCAACCTTTACATCCATTGGAATTCGTCGCTCGCCATCTTCATCCCACTTGCCCTGACCAACGGCAATCACCTCGCCTTGTTCAGGTTTTTCTTTACTAACCGTGTCAGGAATAATAATACCGGAAGCTGATGTCGTACCCATTTCTTCTTCGGTCAGTGGTCTAACCACCACCCGATCGTGTAGCGGTGTGATCCCCACTTTCTTTGCGTCTGCTGACATAAACTTTATCTAAATTAATGAACTTAATAACAACCAAACACCCACCATTACCACCGTCTGTGTTTGCGTGCGTATTATACTGGACTGGGTTATACTGTCAAAAACCTGTACCAACTGTACCAATCCTTATGCAAGGAGGCATATCCAAATGAATGATTTTTTTAGCGAACTGAACTTCGTCAACGTGATCGTCATATGGGCCTTCTTATGGCTCGTACTTGATTCGGTTTTGGAAAACGAGCACCCGCTTGTCAATGCCAGTCGGTGGCTAGTTGCCGATCTTGTAGCGTTCTGCGTATTGACCCCAGTCGCAGAGCATTACGGTATCGAAGTAGCCGTCGAAGGCAAGGTGAATCTAGCCTGGTCCATCTTCTATTCACTGATCATATTTGGCCTGACGGAAAGCTTTCACCGTCAGGAAAAAGTATTGGATGAAGAACGCCGAGAACGCCGGCGCCGACGATCTTCGTCTTAGTTAGATGAGACAAGGCGAACCAACGCCTCCTAAGAACCCTTCGGCCTAGGACCGCCTAGACCGAAGGGAGAAACCACCGCCTGTATAATGGCGGGTTTTGTTTTTTATAATATTTGTTTCCAGCCATACAATTTCCACTATTGCCAGTCTCTCCATAATCTGCTACGATGGCGCCAATGGAATTCATACAGAACGTAGTGTTGCCGGTGCTTCCCTACGTACAAATCACTCTCTCCATCCTACTCGCCGCAGCCATTCTTTTGCAGCAACGCGGATCTAGCCTTGGTGGCGCTTTTGGTGGAGACAATTATAGTTCAGCCTTCCACAAAAGACGTGGCGGTGAGCTTTTCCTATTCAGACTGTCCGTGATTCTGGGAGTGTTGTTTGTATTTTCTGTTTTGATTTCAGTAGCTTTTTAGTCCTGACCAGATTGTATTGTAGTTGACGATTACCTTTTTATTTTTGCTTTTTGTATGTGTCTTCAGACACTATTCTTAAATTCCTTAAATTCATGAGATTATCTTACAGACCAAAGAGGGGTAGCTTAGTTGATAGATACTTTAGTTTTATTACCAGAAGGTCGCCCTTTGACGCCTTGGTTTTTCATATAGCAGTAGCTTTAGTGATTGGTGGCCTACTGTTTCTACTAATAAGTATCAACAAACAATATCTAACAACCATACCAACCAACGGCGGTACCTTAGTTGAGGGTATAATCGGTACCCCTCGTTTTGTGAACCCTGTCCTAGCTATCACCAGAGCCGATCAAGATATGGTGGAACTGGTCTTTAGTGGCCTAATGAAACTTGGTGAAGACGGAGAACTAAAAAACGACCTTGCCGAATCAATCGACTTGTCAGAAGACGGACTGACCTACACCATAAAGCTTCGGAACAATATAAATTTCCATAACGGCGAACCACTTACCGCTAAAGATGTGGTCTATACCATCGCTCTGATTCAAGACCCTGATCTAAAGAGCCCTCTTAGAGGCAACTGGGACAATGTCGTAGTAGAAGAAATAGATGATGAAACCCTGACCATAACCCTCAAAGAAGCCTACACCCCCTTCCTAGAAAACCTTACTGTGGGAATTCTACCTAAAAAACTCTGGGGTGAACTACCAATCGAACAAATCCCTTTTAGTCAAAACAACACCGAACCAATTGGTTCCGGACCGTATCGGGTAGTTGGGGCTTTATATACACCATACGGATTGATTAACGCCTACCAACTCACCGCCTTTGATGGTAATGGCGAACAAGAGCCAAATATTTCTAATCTGGTATTTAATTTTTACCAAAACGAGACAGGCTTGTTAGCAGCGTTAAAAGATAGACAGATAAGTGGTACACCAAGCCTGTCTTCAGAAGCTCTGGCTTCACTTGATAAAAAAGACTACAAAATAATTCAACAGCCCTTACCAAGAACCTTTGGTATTTACTTCAATCAAAATAAAAATACCGCCATGCGAGACCTAGTGGCTAGACGAGCGATGTCAGTGGCTATAGATAGAAACCAATTGGTTCAAGATATACTATACGGCTACGGTATCCCCACCACCTCACCTATTCCACCCGGCTTTCTTGAAGTAGAATTAGACGCCACTTCGAGTTCAACCAACAAAGAATTGACTAACATCGAAGAAGCTAAACAGATTCTAGAAGACGGGGGTTGGACAAGAAACGACGACGGATATTGGTACAAAAAAATTGGTGAAGAAGACGCTAAGTTAACCATCAATCTAAGTACCGCCAACAGTGATATATTCAGCCAAACTGCCGAAAACATCGCCGAGAGCTGGAAAGAATTAGGGGTTGATGTAACGGTCTCACAGTTTGAGCAAACCGATCTTATACAAGGCATAATAAGACCACGTGATTTTGAAGCCGTTTTATATGGGGCTGATATTGGCAGAGGAATAGATCTCTACCCTTTCTGGCACTCCTCACAAAAAAACGACCCTGGGCTTAATATTGCCCAGTACACAAACATCGAGGCCGATTCTTTGTTGGTCACTGTCCGTACCGAAACAGACAAAACAAAGAAAGAAGACGCTATAAAGTCATTTGCTCGCATTATAAAATCTGAGTATCCGGCCATCTTTCTATACACCCCGACCTTTGGCTATGTAGTTGATAACGACGTGCATATAAGCTCACTCAAGAAGATGAGTAAACCGAGCGAAAGATTTGCTAACGTTCAGAATTGGCACGTTAAATCAAATAGTGTTTGGCCAGTATTTTCAAATATGACAATTTTTAACAATTAAATTAAATCATTAATCACAATTTTATGAATCCAGAAACACCAAAAAGCAATCCTAACAAGCACCCTTCTACCAAGCGAAGTGGCTCATACAGCGCCCGCCCGAGAAGGCCACACAGTGGTAATACTAGTGCGCACAGACGCAATAACGACATTCGTAAACACCACTCACAAGGACCAGCGGGCAGTCAAAAAAGCGCTGGTACCCCAAGTAAAAAACGAAGTACCAATGGTCGCCGTGGTCACAAAAAACAGCGACGAAGCATGACCAGTCCGGCCTTGACTCATCGTATGAACACCAACGAAGATCGAGTAAATATCATTCCCGAACTTAAGGACGAAGACACTGTCAGAATCATACCGATGTCAGGAGTGGAACAAATTGGTCGCAACATGACCGTTGTAGAAACCAAAGATGATATCATCATATTTGATATTGGTTTTCAGTTCGTATCTCCAGAGAGTAATGCTCCGGGTGTAAATTACATTCTACCGAACACTCAATACTTAGAAGAAAGAAAGCACAAAATCCGAGCCTTAGTGGTAACACACGGCCACCTAGACCACATCGGAGGTATTCCCTTTGTTATGGAACGAATTGGCAACCCGCCAATCTATACTCAATACCTAACCTCATTGATGGTATTAAAGAGACAAGAGGAATTTCCCCACCTAGATCCCGTAGACATGAACGTCATAAAGGAAGGTGATAGCTTTACGGTTGGAAAGACCAAAATAAAAACTTTCCCAGTTACTCACTCCATCCCAGATGCTATGGGTATCGCTGTCGAGACCAAACACGGTGACGTTGTTATCACTGGTGACGTAAAGCTTACCCATGAAAATGGCCAAGTTAACAAAGAAGAAAGCAAGGCTTGGGAAGACGTGGCCAAAGACAAAGTTATCGCTCTGGTTTGTGACTCTACAAACGCCCACCAAGAGGGATTTTCAGCTGGAGAGGCTAATGTTTTGAACAACCTTGACCAAATAGTAAAAAACGCCACTGGACGACTGATTGTTGGTACTTTTGCCTCAAACTTCGAACGACTATTCTCTATTATCGCTTCCTGTGAAAAATATGGGAAAAAAGTGGTCTTAGAAGGCCGTAGTATCAAAACCAGTGTAGACATAGCTATCACAGCTAAGTTGATCAGCCCAAAACCGGGTACCTTTATAAATGCCGGTGATATGGGAGATTACCCAAGTGATAAAATCGTAATTCTATCAACCGGAGCTCAAGGTGAAGAATTTGCCGCCTTGATGAGAATGGCTACTGACAAACACAAATTCATCACTCTAAATGAACGTGATACCGTAGTGTTATCATCTTCGGTCATTCCTGGTAACGAAATATCCGTACAGATGTTGAAAGATAACATTTATCGTCGCAACGTACGAGTTATAAATTACCAATCAGCGGCCGTCCACTCCACCGGACACGGTAACGCCGGTGAGCTGGTTTGGATACACCAAACCCTTAAACCAAACTTTTTGATACCGGTACACGGTCATCACTTCATGTTGAAATGCCATATGTACGCTGCGATTGAAAATGGGTTTAAGAAAGAAAACATCATCGTACCAGACAACGGAACCATCATTGACATAAAAAACGGTGAGGAATTGATTGTTCAGAAAAATAAGGCCCCAAACGAACTTATCTACGTTGATGGCTTTACCGTCGGAGCCAAGCAAGAAGTGGTACTTAGGGATAGACAGTCATTGGCTGAAGATGGTATGTTTGTCATAATCGCTACCATCAATGCTAAGACCGGAAAATTACGTAAATCACCAGATATTATCTCCCGAGGTTTTGTTTACCTAAGAGAAAACCAACAACTTCTAGCCGAGGCCAGAGTCTTGATAAAGAAAACTGTTGAAAAACACACCGAGAAAATGAACCCGATCGACTTAGATATGGTCAAAGATGAGCTAACCGATACCGTCAGTGGTTTCTTAATGCAAAAGACCAGCAAGTCACCGATGGTGATTCCGGTTCTGATTGGATTATAAAAACTAGATTAGTTTTTTCAAAACTCTAAACACCCCAAATCTAATAGATTTGGGGTGTTTAGTATTTAGATTGGCTAGTCAGATAGTTTAATTGCATCTAACATAAGCTTTTCTTAGCCTGTCTTTTATTTACTATAGATACAAAGGAGAAACTGATTTTGCTTTCCCCCGCCCCGTATTTATGTTCATAATAAAGCTGTTAAACTTAACAGATGATCGTTGACGCTATCAATCGAAACAATGTTTTACCCAAGCCCTCGGCCTTAAGTTTTTGGACCATCTACCCCTTATCCACTATCTACATCTTTCACAGCCTAATGGTGGCCTATATTCATTCCACCTACATGGAGCAATTTATCAGCCCCAGTGGAGTCGGGATGCTTTTTACCATTGGATCTTTATTTTCAGTCTTCACCTTTTTGATTTTTACTCCCCTGTTACAGAAATTTGGTAACACTAGATTGGTGATATATTTGGCTCTGTTAGATATTCTATCACTGGTTATCATGGGAGCTACCACCGTGCCGATAGTGGCCATAACCTCATTCTTGGTTTTCTTGGCGGTCAATCCTTTGATATTTTTAAACATTGATATTTACGCCGAGTGTATAATTGGTGAGGACGAGGGAGTAACTGGTACCAAAAGAGGTATAACCCTTACCCTAATGAGCGTAGCCGGTTTGTTAGCTCCATTATTTATGGGTTTCCTAACAAAGATTACGCCAAATATATCATACGTTTACTACGCCGCTGCCTCCTTTTTTACTCTTTTTATTATTTTTATTCTCCTGCGTTTTCGGACCTTTATCGACCCAATCTACACCCAAACCAGATTTCGGCACACCCTCAAAAAAATCATTACTTCAAAAGATATTAGAAATGTCTGCTTCTCACACTTTCTACTTCAGATGTTCTTCGCTTGGATGGTCATCTATGTCCCCCTCTACATGGTTACGGTACTTGGTCTTAGTTGGCACCAGATAGGTAATATTCTGGCCGTCGCTATGTTTGCTTACGTGCTACTGGAATATCCGGTTGGATACTTAGCCGACAAATACGTCGGTGAAAAAGAATTTATGGCGGTTGGCTTTATGATATTGGCAGTCAGTTCTTCGTGGTTAGCTTTCATAACTCAAGATGCCACCATTCTAACTTGGATGGTCGTCATGTTTGCCACCAGAGTGGGAGCTGCCTTGGTAGAAACCACTACTGAAAGCTATTTCTTTAAACACACCGATGGTAGTGACGCTGATTTAATCAATTTCTTTAGAATATTACGTCCCTTATCGAACGTATTTGGCGCTCTGGCCGGAAGCCTGTGTTTGATATTATTCCCTTTTCAATTTATTTTTATAATTCTTGGTTTGATGATGGTTCCTGGCTTGTTTGTAACCATGAGTTTAACGGATACTAAATAGCAGACCAAAACCAAACTAGAGTTTGTAGATAACATCCTTTCGCTCTACCACCACTGACCAATTCATACGTCTAGCGTAATCATACAGGACTTGATTGGGATTAAAGCAAATCGGTTTCTCCACCGACTCTAAGAGTGAAATATCGCCATCGGTATCACCAACTGCAATTGAGTTTATTTTGGTTAAATCAGGATTTCTATCGAAGACCCTTTTTACAATATTGGCCTTATTTTGTATCAAATATTCATCAATGATTTCACCGGTGAATTTATCCTGTGGACCAATCTCATACATACGACCATAAACCTTATCAAAACCATATTGTTTACAAAAAGTGTCCAAGACCGTCTTCGGTGACTGTGATATGGCAATAGTTACGTAACCCTGTTGATTTAATTCTTTCAACAAATCACGGGTGTAACGATAAACTTTCTTACTCTGTAAGGACACTACCTTTTTACCAATATCAGCCAACGCTCCATAATGAACTCCCTTAATGAAGGTTATGTAGGTCTGAACAACAGATTTTATATAGGCCTCATAAGAACCTTCACGATTACGCCAAGCCATCAGGTCTTCATAAAACATATCACTGGCTTCGGCCGGGAATACCTCCTCCTTTATCAGACAATCGACCAATTCCACCAATAAACTGGACCGAAAGATGGTCCCGTCAATATCAAAGAAAGCGACTGGTTTTTCTTTCATAACTTTATGCTATCACACTACCGCAATAAAAACTGGCCTCAATTCTATCCATTCGACCTTTTTAAGAGTTTGTTCAAAATACACCGCCTCAACCCCCTCACTTACTCCTGAAATAGTTATCTCCTCATTTGGTGACACTCTATCTACGTAGGCCAATTGCCCACCGCTTGGTGTCAGATACTCCATAACTGTCCCCGTCTTAGGAATCAAACCGATATGAATACCCGGTCGTCCCTTTAAGATTGATTGCCACATTCCAGCCTCTCTCGGTCGAGTTCTGCCCCAATCAAGAACTCTTTCTTTGGTCATTAGTTTGTAATAAGCGTATTCGACAGAAGTTAGCGGAACCGAAGCTAATTTACCAGAGAACTCATCACCAATAAAACTTCTCAACTTCATTACCGCTGGTTTGTCAGCCGTATACACCATACCAGCGGTAAAGGTTGGCATAACATCATTCTTATCATCATACAGAACATCTTTTAAAACCCAACCATTTAATCCATGCCAACTAACCGAAGCAAATCGCCCCTGCAACTCATGAACAAACACCTTATCGCCATAAGGAATAACAGACAAAACCGAGTCAAAAGTAATAGCCGGGTGAACAAAAAGTGTCGTGCCGACCTCACCAACAAAATTAACATGCGAAGCGCTGGAGAGAAACACCGTTGGTTCCTCGGGACTTTTTAAATTAATTTCTGAACCAACCGATGCGGGAGCGCTAAGTGATAATGGTGGTTCGAGCTCTTTTAAGAGAAGGGGTTCGTCTTTAGCTTTTAGTAAAAAACGAATCTTGGAGCGTATGGAAAAAACAGCAAACTCCATTAAATCCACTATTACAGCCTTTATGACTCTCATACCTATTACTATATCACCGAAAGTTCGATCCAGTGATTGACAAAACCATTAGGGCGTTAAGCTATCCTAAGTTAACAACTTATACAAGGCGATGGTTAGGCCACCGATCACTACCGTTGAAAAAGCTAGGTAAATAGCGGGACCAATAATCGGAATCAATAAGACGGCGTACAAAACAGCGCTACCAAGCAAGATCCAGATTAGAGAAATTTGTTCTTTTTTGGTTATTAATTTTGACAGCCAAACACCAGCCAAAATTGAAGCAAATGACACACCGGATAAGATCAGTATTGTAACCAACATAAAACTAATCACACCGACCACCAAGCCAAGCATTGTAACCATCAACAACAAAGATAGAATTGGCCCAAATACAATCACTCCAAGCCCCACAAAACCACTGACCGCATAAGAATGGGTGATGTGTGCCACCAGATTCTCTATCTCACTCCGGAAAATCAAATACAGTGACAGAGTGCTAAATAAGATAATTAGGTATGGTATCAAAAAATCTTTGAGGGCTTCGTTACTGTCAGTAACCCGAACCGAATTTTTGACCACCTCACCGCCGATTGAGGTACTGGTGTTTCTGATTAAATCATACTGGCTTTCGTAACTGACATTACCAGCGACACTGGCTCGGCTACCGAGTTGTAGCGGAGTATTTATTTTTATATCGATATCTTTACCAACCGTGGCGTCTAGCGTCATACTCTCAGCGGAACCAAAAACCGAACCATCAATCACACCGTTTATCTGAGCATCCCCACCAAAAAAGAACAAATCACCTCCCACTGAAGCCGAAGGTAACAACTTAACTGTCGCTCCTAGGACCACCAAATCTCCTTTAATACTCTCTGAGATGGTGACATCACCGCCAATAATCCTAACATCACCCTCGACTGCACCATGAACATTTACATTCGCTCCCAAAATATGGAGATCTTCTTTTACATCACCATTTACATCAACCGACGCCCCAATAGCGATCATGTCCTGCTCTACCATGCCAGACATCACCGTACTACCAAAAAAGGATGAGGCGTAATAATTGCCTTCGATTTTTTCGTCAGAAGATACTACGATGTCGTTGCCGGTACGCAAAACAGTCTCCGCTTCAACCGGACTAGCTACCATGAGCGTAGTGACCAAAAAACCTATATATAAACCAAGTCTGAGCGTTTTATTTGTTTTCATTGTCTCCATTATTATTTTTTTTGAGTTCATTGTCCAGTACCTCAGCGATGGCGGCATTTTCTTTGGTTTCTTTTTCCGCCACCTTAACAATAGTAGATTGAGCGATATTTTGCTTGGCGTGCAAATCCATCAAAGAAAAACTAACCATAGCAGCAAAGACAATGCCGATAAAATTCATCAAAAGCATGACCGCTGATCCGGTAATAATGGCCATATTAAAACTAGCGATACCAACCCCTACCACCGCCAAAGGTGGGATTAAAGCCACCGAAATCGCAATTCCTGGCAAAGTCGCACTCCACTCTGGTTGAGCCAGAGCGTAGGCTACCGCCGCTCCAGCAATCACCGCCACCAATAGGTGTAGCAAGGTGGGTTCTGTCCTTAACAACACTTCATTGGTTATATCACCAGAACCAAAGAACAAAGTAGCCAGTACCGACAAAAACAAACAAAGGCCGAGCGAAGTGGTCAGGGTTTTAAGTGACCTAGATATGACCGATATATCAGACATCACAAATCCCAAAGCCAAAGCGAGAATAGGATACAAAAGCGGAGCGATCAACATGCTACCAATCACAATCGAAGGGCTGTCTGCCAACAAGCCCAGGGTAGCCATAGTGATAGACAAACCAACAAAATAAAAAAAATCAAAATTGGGCGTACTGTTCTCAATCAGAGTACGTACCGCTGAAGCCTTATCCTTGTCTTCAATTGCTCTGAATCTAGCTATAATGGGCATAAATCAATATCTAATTAGAGTTCATTATACATCAAAATAGGTATTATTTTATAGTGTTTTACTTGATAACACCGTTGTTTCAGTTTGATCCATGTTTTGTAGTTGATGCCAGACATAATAAACCGACAAAATCGCCACCGCCATCAGAAACACAGTAACTATTATATAAATAAAAATATCTTTCATAATAATTATTGATGATACTCAATTGGCGTTTGTAAAATACTAACAATAAGCAGACCTAACAATATCAAAAAAATCATAGCCGAAAAAAGAGCCACCCTGGGTCGAGACAATTCACGCTCACCACTGTGCCAATTGCGCTCGTATAAAAAAGAAAAGACAAACTGAATAATTTTCATAATCACCAACAGTAGAATCAATGTGACGACCTTATCCTTAAACCATCACATATGTAGATAGTATAAGTCACTTAGCAACATAGAGCGACCGTATCGGTGTCGATATGTTTACTAAATGTCTCCAACAATAAACCTACTAAAAAACGAGCTAATAGCAACTTCTCCATAATAGGTTGTATACGTACTGATTTATTTATGCTGACAGTGGATTATGTTTTGTATATCCTATAGTCCTAACGGATTCCAAGTGTATAATCGGTTTGAATTGCTTGAGGTTGCTGGAATTTATAAAGTGCTATTTGTTTTCAGTAAAACAAATCCCTCGGGCGCCCATGAAGTCAATCAGGGCGCCCGAGGGACAAAGGTTCCAGGGGTCAAAGCTTAAAGGGCTGAGTCCTAAGCCGCGGTTGCTGAAAAGACCCGATTGCCGACGCCCCAAACACCGGTATTTAAGTGAGACATGCGACACTGCCACATATTCTCCCTAATGCTCCAGCGGATGCTGACAACGAAGACTTCACCGTTCACCCTCACGTAGAAGATGTTGGCGTTGGCATTGTTGAGGAGAACGCCACTCTTGCCGTCCAACTGACCCCTAATGAGAGTCGCAAGGTGAGCGAGGTACGTATCGACATCTTCGAATACATAGTCCTCAGGCAGTTCGCTACCGACTTCGGCGTCACTGGCGACCTGCACCAGATCAGCGTAGCCGATGATCGTCTTGAGCAGGACCCTACCCCTCGTCGCCTGCGAAAGCAGGTTAAGGTCGAATCCTAACGACGTCGACAGACCCTCGCTAGTCTTGAAGAAATCATACGGATTGGCTATATTGCTGGCGACGCTGAGCGAGGTCAGGCTAGTGAGGTGAGTCTCTGTCGGAACGAGTCCAGACAGAATTTTCTTGAGGGCCTTGGGATTGTCGATCCAGCCCTGCATCAACTCCGGAGGCATGTTCGGAGTGTTTTCGAACATACGTGCCCAGAATTTCATCTCTTGCTTGTTCATGACGGTTTCTCCTTGCGGTTTTCGTCATTCGCTAGCGGGCTCCTAATATCTTAGGTTTACCATAGCTTAAAATCGACAACTAGTTTGCAAACTTGAAGCTATGGTAAATTATGAAAAGAACTCAAATACTAGTATAACATGAACTAGAATAAAAGTCAAATTGACCTCTAATTTTTTACAAAAGAGTACCCTATAATTTTTAGAAATAGATCCTAAAAACCCCTAAAGTGGTACTTATAGGAACCTACCCTTGTGGGAGACAAAATTTGTGAGTAAGATCAAAACCCCTAAACCCACCAAATGTACTACATTTGGTGGGTTTAGGGGTTTAATAGCTGTATCCGGTTGATGAATTACGGTTCTTTGAATAAAGTCTGACCATACTCCCAAAACTCTGGTTGGTCTTTTGTTTTTAACCAATACCACCACTCAGCCCCCCATAAATACTGTTTCTCATACCTAGTTCGTTTTGCGTAGGCTAAAATATCTTTAAATTTATCAATATCCATACGAGTGAATTGAGTCTCTATAGGAACATCTGAGACCGGTTCCAACAACCATGGTTCGGCCGACAGTTCGATCAACATGGTTTCTTTGTCACCATACCGAAGTCTTACCAGATTATCCTTGATGCGATAAAACCAAGCTGGCAGTATGGTTCTAAACTGTCCCAATTCTGGATTCCAAAAATACACATAGACACTGGTACCAAAAGCATCACCGTTTTTATAAGCTCCGGACCAAGTACCGAGATTACCACTATCAGTTACCAAGATCGGCCTTGAATCATCCCAACTTCTAACGGCAGTGATCTCCTTTTTTAAAAATTCCTCATCAAAATCACCACAGTGTTCTTTAGCAAAGACTTCAAGATACGGCTCGTTTTCAATCTGCCAATATTTAATAGCGGGATTATCTTTATAACGCAATACCACCACCTTCAACATCTCCAAGACCTCAGCTTGCTCCTCCTCCTGACTCAACCCTTCGGCCCAAGCGGGAACGTGACACTCCGGCCAACGTGGCAAGCGCCGACCAATTGCTAACACCACATCAGCCCCCACCTCATTGGCTCGTTCTAATTGATAATCAATCTCTTCAAAATTATAAACATCATTTCTTGGTTCGATCATCGGCCAATGAGTCGCCAGCCGAAGATGCCGAACCTGAAGATCATCCAAAATAGCGTCGTAAGTTTCTTTCCAGTCTAACCCTAATTCATTGGCGTACATGGTATTAAATGACATACCATATTTGATTTCAGTTGGTTTGGGCTTCTGAGCCAAGATCAACAAAGCCAGCCCTAATAGAAATAGCAATACTACAAAACTAATCCCCGCTATTTTTAAGCAACGTTTCCTTACCATTACAAAAATAGTACCACAAAGCCTATCGTAATAATGACCACGTACAACAATTTCCTAGCGATAACTTTTCGATCAGACTGTTTGTCGGTAGCACTCTTAGGTAGAAACTTAGCAAATAAGACGGCGATAATGATTATAAAAACGTATTTCAATCCATCCAAAGCCTGCACCACGGTTACGTCACCCCAATCGGTTGCTTTCAAAAGCATGAAGGCGGCTACCCCAGCCAATATTTTGGCTAACAGAATCAAAAAACCGGTATTTTTAGTGGTGTTCGTGGTCTGATTTCTAACCTTATCCAGATAAGCCGGTACCATGAGTAGTGATAGAGTAAATCCGACAAAGGCAATTCGAGACCAGAAGAAACCGTCATCAAATGATGTCTCCTGAAACAAACCCTTCATGGTTATGTAATGAAAGGCGAAAAATATACCACTATGGAGAGTGATGAGAGTCACCTTATAATTAAATCTGGTATGAGACACTAAGAAAGTTCCGAATGACAAGACAATGATACCAATAATGAAGTTTTGTGACAGACGACTGTCTAAAAAGTAGTAACTCATTCCAAAAGAAGCCAAGACCGAGACCGCCCCGATTACCGGCATTACATCAGAGGCGTCAGCTTGTCTTAAAGCGTCGTACATAGAAACCAGAGCCATAAAGAAAGTATAGGCGGCCAGTAGTGACAAAGAGACCACTATCAAGGTCGGCGCTTGGACATTTTTATAGGTTGGTATATGCAAAACGTCTGACATCGGCAAAAAACCCAATAGATAGACCGCCACCCAAGCACCTGTTAGAAGACAGGAGTAGAAAGCGTAAACAAAGGGTCTAATTGATACCTTTTGATCAGAAACAATGTATTTATCAATTATTGCCACTACGGCGTTTATAAACTGACCAGTTGTTGCCAAGAGAATCCACGCCATAATTATTTACTTACTAGACCGTTATTAAGACAGATTTGACGATAAACCTCGGCTGATGGTCTAACTGTCCGTTTTAGAGTTTGATAATCTATCTCCACCAAACCAAAACGTTTAGTGAAACCAAGCGCCCACTCATAGTTATCTAAGAGTGACCAATACATATGCCCACGTACATCCACTCCGTCTTGAATGGCCCGCCAAGTCCCGATTACTTGTTTTTCAATATATTCAGCTCGCATCACGTCTTTGGCGTCGGCGACACCTGATTCTGAGACGAAAATTGGTTTTTTATACCGCTTTAACATGATCAGACAATCATAAATCTTTTCCGGCGAAAAATTCCAATCCATATCGGTTTTGCGATGTACTGTTTTGTCACCAAATTTGGTGTAGAAGTAATAGTTCAAGCCAATCGAATCACAGTAGCGATAAGTGCGGTCCATAAACAAATAAGTCCAAAAATAATTAGCTAGGTAGGCTTTTAACTTATTGACTGGATTCCAGTTGGAATCAAATCTGATTACGTGTTTCACTACACTAACATCGGTATCAGGTGAATCACGCTTGATAGCTTGGTAAGCGGTATTGTGTGCCTTGGCTAGATTTTTCATCACTCTAAAATACAGGAACAATGGCATTAGACCCCTCTCTGCTTTTGATTCATATTGACGACCGGAGTTGGTGATAGAAACCATATCTGTTAAAGAGAAGCGTTTAAAAGGTGGCCACGAACCCCGAAGCCAACCATTACTACCGACCACGTTTGGTTCATTCATGGTTGAAAAATCGGTACACAAATCACCGAGCCTAGAGACCACATAAGCGCAGTAGCGAGCAAAGATTTCTGGCGAATCTTTTCTTTCAAAACCACCGGACTCAGAAAACCAGAGTGGTAAAGTAAAATGCCAGATTGTTATGTACGGTTTAATATTTCTTCGATGTAGCGCTTCCAAGACTCTCCTATAATGCAAAATGGCAGAATCATCATACTCCCCTTCTCTTGGTTCAATTCTAGACCACTCCACTGAGAAGCGATGAGCGGTGTGTCCCAAACTCTTAGCTATATCAAAATCCTCTTCATATCTATGAAAGTGATCACAGGCTAGACCGCATTCAGGTACCCTTCCTTCAAGGGCTGCTTTAGACCAATCATTATTTTCTATGCCTCCTTCTACCTGAAAAGAGGCCGTCGCTGCGCCCCAATAAAATCCGTCTGGAAACTTCATTTCGTTTTTCATGTCAAAAGTATACCATCTATAGTTTTAGACCTGAGGTATTCTGGGAATACCAGCAAAACAGCCGATCATAAACGTTCTATCTCTGGCGGTGGTGTATCGATAACCATTTGGTCCTTGGTAGCCACCACAGGCATCTACTTCACCTGAGTATTGACCATAAATAGGAAAACCGTCACGGGCGTAGCCGATTAGTTCATCTTGACCGGTATAGGCGTAGGCTGGAGCGTCTGAATTAAATATCAAAGAACCGGCCAAAGTGACTCCGACAATCCCGCTGTCCAGACAGGTAGGGCTGGCAGACTTGATCGGATAAAGAGGTAGTTGAATCAAGGTGACAGTTTCACCGGTAAGGCCGGTACTAACGACACTTCTGTCGCTCGAACCAGAGACTAATTCTGCATTACTAGACCAAGCCTGCATGGTAGACACCCCGTCTGACACTACCGAACAATTCATCAGCGTCACTTTATTAGGTGATTCGGTTGTTTCGGTCTCTGATTCATCAACTTCTTCAGATTTTGAAATAACTGATACGGCTGACGATATAAAGCCACTATCAGCGATTTTTTGTTTTAACCTAGCGATATTACCTTCTCGATCGACTTCATTATCATCAATTGAAACCGCTTTATGATCTGAATCAGACTGATTTGAATCATCAAAAACTATCACTGGTGTTTTGTTATGTTTGTACTCAACCGTAACTGTAAAAGCAATCGCCAAAAGCAAAAACATCACGCTAACCGCAAACAATATAAAATCTCTGGTTCTAATCATAAGATTATTATAACAATAGCTGGAGCCTGTCCCCAAACCCCACGCCGGAATAAAAATATATAATTTAACCCTCCCAGCCGGACACTACACCTAGATTAGCTCTAGGGAGAGCGAATCTAGGAAGTGTCGGCATAAGTAAAAACATACGCCCTGATATTTTTAAGACAAGATTATGGGATATTCTGCAAGTAACTAGTATAAAAAAATAAAATCAAAAGCTAATTAACACCTAGGTAGAACCAGTTAGCTAACCGCCGAAATAAGGAATGGCCATCCGTACTTCGGGCTCTATCATAATTTAACCCTCCCAGCCGGACACTACACCTAGATTAGCTCTAGGGAGAGCGAATCTAGGAAGTGTCGGCATAAGTAAAAATTAGTCGTCACTACGTTCCTCGTATTTTTACTTAACTTTAATGCCTTCTGGTATGTGCTCTGGGTCAACCAAGAAACCTTTTAGATCACGACGACCAACAATCATCGGAAAACGCATGTGACTTCGCTCAGTATAAGAAGCCAGGGTCTTGATCTCCTTGTCTCTTAACTTGAAAACAATCCTAGCCGTCCGTCGTTTTTGCTTGCCAGAACCGGCTCGAACATGAATAAATTTATCATGCTTATCCAACCCCAGTTCGTGTACCAAGGAAGCGTCGATAGAGGTTCGATAAGCACCAGTGTCTATTTTGGCCCTGATCGTTTTCTTTTTGTTTGATCCAAAGATTGTTACCTTTTCAATAATACCCAAGACTGACCCTGTAACTTCAAGCTCTTGTAGACCTGGTTCGGCAAAGAGTGACTGAGCCAATTCAACCCCGCGAGCTACGCTCGAAACATCCATACTAGCCACTCTCTCCATTCTAGTCCGCAAAGAATCTTTATTGGCAATCTGTATATCCAAACCCGGCCGAGCATTTATTTCCAACACCAATGGACCTTGATTTTCGTCGAGAACAATATCAATCCCCACAAAACCCAACCTTGATGTTTGTTGAGCCTCAGTTGCTACCTCCAAAATCTTTTTCCAATTAGGTATCTTTATACCTCTGACCTTTATTTTTTTTCCAGGGATATTTCTGACTGATTTTCCTAACGATACTCCGTGTGTGGTAATACCGGTCCTGATATCAATACCGATCCCGACTGCTCCTAAATGAAGATTGGCTTTACCGTCGGAATAGACAGTCGGTAGACGCATCATGGCCATGACCGGTATTTTATTAAAAACAATCACTCTCACATCCGGCACTCCACCAGCGGTATATTTCTTAAAGAAAGTGTGTATTTTAACCCTCTCCTCGATAAAGGCTGTATCTGGGGCATTACTCAAAGAATAAGCTCCATCCAGAATACCGAAGATTTCGGTCTCAATCATTTCGATGGTTATTTTCTTACCCTTAAGAGACTGTCCCTCCGTACCATTCCATTTAGTAACCACCATAATGCCACGGCCACCATAGCCGAGTGATGGTTTTAGAACAAAATCACTCGGCAAGCTAGCCCAATCAAAATGTCGAGCGTCTTCAAGACTCAAAAACTTAGCCACCAATTTGGTAGACGGTACCGAAGCTTTACTCAAACGCTCCTTAGTCAAAAGCTTGTTATCAGCTATCAACTTGTATTTTCTCTTATTAAAAGGTCTGACATACAAGAAATTTCTGGCATTCATCCCCAAAACTGAGTTACTAATAGCCATAATTTATTTTAGAGCGCTAAATCTAAACATCTCCGACACTCTAAGACCAAAGTAACGACCGATTAGTATATTGGCCGGAATGGTTAGTAAAACCAGCTCCGGATAAACCAACAAAGTTAGTTGGGTGGTAACACTGGTGGCCATTAAGTAACCAACCAAACCAATAAAGATAGTCATAGTAGTGATAGTAAAAGTCTCCATAAAACTTTTATGAAGCTGTAAGGAAACAATCGCTTCTCCTAGCAACATGATTATCAACACTGGAAAGATTGATACTTTTTTAGCAGCTTCAATGTCCAGAAAAACGGCCATCGTTAAAGCGGCAAAAACAAAGAAAGATAAGAAAAGCATTGACATACTTCTCTTTGGAAAGAACATCATTCTTAGATCTTTTAGAATCACCTTAGATACGTATGAGGCCATATAAACTGCGGCCAAGATAATCAAACCAAGCACAATACCAACCGACACCAAAGCAAAGGCTAAGGCAATCGGGACCAGCAATTCCAAAGTCGGTAAACCAACCACAATCCGAATAAAGCTAACTAAAGTAGCGATAATCGGAGCCAACAATATAAGTACGATAGTATCAGCCGGGATACCGAGCGACACGGCCTTCTGTACCCAAAAAGCCATAAAGGAGAACACCGAAAATTCACTCACCACTCTCTTTTCAAAAAGAGAAATTATGGCGGCCTGTTTTTCTACCGCTTCTTTGGGATCAGTTTCCGTCACACCAGTACCGATGGTTGGTGGTCTTTGGTTTAAGATACTAGAAGGTGAACTAGAACCCTGAGCAGCTAAAGCTTCATCGAGTGACGTAGTGCTGACCGCTCCTTCAAAAGCAGTTGCATCTAAGCCTTCTTCCCCACTATCTTGAGCGGTAGCAACCGAAAAAGTCACTAAAAAAAGCATCAATACCAAGGTGAAGATAGCTACTAAATTATTTCTAAGATAAATCATAAGTATTTATTTAAAATGGTTTGATAATTTCAAGCTCACAGAGGGCATCGACATGATCTTTATTGAGTGGATCAAATTTGCCGACAAATAGTGACTCAAAAATATGCGGTTTGTCTATCAATAAATTCCAGACATTAATATTTCCTTCAAAATATATTATATCTCTAGTATAAACCTGACCGTTGTTTAATCCAGTTGAACCACGAAAGATTCGCACACAGGTAGCCCAAGCAGCGTTTCGAGCCGAAGATCTGATGTTTTCGGAATCAGCCGGCAAAGTCAGTAAATAATAAGCTTCTATCAATTCAAAAACTGAACGGAAATCGCGAGTATGACCATCAAGACCCATAGCCAGACTGATGGCCATATATCGATCAAAACCATAAAATTCATTCGCTCCTTCACTCTGTTGTTGCACATACGATGCCAACCCTTCTTCGCCCGCTATACTATGAGCCAAACCCAGTGACAGAAGTTTTAACGATTGTTTTGAACCGTTAGAAGCTCGCAAGACATGAACACCGATTTCATGCTCGGCCACCGCTCGCGCTCGCTTCTCCGTGAATACATGCAGTCTTCTAGAAAGAGCTCTGTCACTAGGTATATAAATCTCCTTAATGGTTGGATTGATGGCAAAATTTCGCCTCTTACCCTCTTTGTCCACCACCACCTGCCAACCGTTAATATCATAACGATCCAACACTTCTTTAAAGATAACCTCAGCTTCTTTAGCACCAATCACAGTCTCGCCCATATCCTCAGCTGGTGGCAAAATCTCATTACTTATGGTCAGATTTTTGGTATCAATTTTAGAAAATATCTTCGATAGGCGTTTATGTTCAGTGGTGTATTTGGTATCTAGTGTGGCCTTGAGTAGTTCTTTAATCCGTTTGGCAATATACGTGAAGTAGACTTTTTTAGGTTTTCCGTATTGTAAGACTGAGTGTTTATGGAAGGCTTTGTCATCACACTCATAAACCGCCTTGTACATTGGCACAAAAGCTAAGTTTCTCTCCAACTTAGCTTTATAGACAGATTTTACTACTGAATTGGCATTTGAATTTGCTACCTCCTCTAAAAAACTCAAAACATGACTTTGGTATTCATCAAAACTTAGTATATTGGCCGGACAAAGTGAAAACTGAGGATTTTCAACATCATTCTCAAAAAATCTTCGACGTTCAGTTTCACTGATTTTACAAAAAGAATTAATTCTTATGTCATCGTTTTGGTAAAAATCGTGCAATTTCTTAAACCAAACCTCGTCAAGGGCCTCAACATTTTTTGTCATAATTTTTTAGAATCAAATCAAGTTTATGTTTTCAACACTAAAGTCTCTCTGTCAGGTACGGCAAATCCGGCTAAATAACCCATATAGCATACTATATCTTTACCAAAATACATCATTAAGACATGGAATATCTTATTGTAAAGATTTGCGACTGACTTAAGATACCGAAGATTTTATAAAGCGAATTGAACCTCATTGTTTAGTTCTGTGGCTGAACTGGTAGACATATCTCCATCGATTACTGGTCCTCCATTAACAGCTTCAGCGATAGCGTCTAGGAAATCTTGGTAGGTCTCAAATGACATTCTCTGTCCATTAAGGAAGAAACTTGGAGTTCCGGTTAAGCCAAGTTCTCTAGCTTCATTGTAGCCAGACATAACCTGATCTCGCAAAACAGATGATTTGTATTGTCTCTTGAACTGATCGACGTCTAAACCAATTTCTTCAGCGTATTGATTAAAGAAAGTCTGAGGGTTCGGGCTAGTCGACCAAGTTTTTTGATTTTCAAACAACTTATCGTGCATCTCAAAAAACTTACCTTGCTGACCAGCTGCTTCAGCGGCAATACCACCAGCTACTGCTTGTGGGTGGATAGAAATCAAAGGAAAGTGTTTGTATTCAAAACGAATATCATTTCCGTATTCAGCCAAGACTTCGTCTACCACCTCAGTAAAAGAAGCACAGGCCGGACACTGAAAATCACTGTATTCGGTCAAAGTAATAGTGGCCTCTTTGTTGCCTTTGATATGCTCGGTTATTACCACTCCCTCATTGGCTTGTTTACTAATATTTTTACCATACAGCACCGCTGCTCCGACCAAAACTACTGCCACCAAGATAAAGATTGTCCAAAAATTTTTCTGTATCATACTCTATAAATAACTCAATCATCTGATAATTATC
>JAGQME010000011.1 GCA_020428795.1 Candidatus Kaiserbacteria bacterium | reverse complement strand
TCCGGACCAAACATCGCCGGACGAGACAAACGTCTCTCGGCGGTTTTTTATATATTAAAACTATAACTTTATTAATTCAAAATTTAAAAAAACGTAACCGTTGCCCCCGAATTAGGGCAACGGCGTTCTTTTGTGTGAGCAGACAGAAGGTCTCAGCCTCCCCCTGTCACAGAACCGCCGGAGAACTTTTCCGCTTCTTCGGCGGTAAACGGGCGCCGGCGGCGTCTTAAGCAGTAGCCGGCGGCAGCCAGCCAAAAGAGGCTCACCCAGATCCCTTCTACGCTCGGATCGAAGCACAACCACATAATCGCCAAGAGCGCAAACAATGCGCTAAGTGCAACCATGCCCTTATCAATCGAGTTTTTCATTCGGGCCTCCTTTCCACTTTAATATACTATATAATGTCACAAATGTCAATTTATAAGACACAATATACTTATTTATAGCTGTTTTAGAAACAAAAAGATGGAGGGGACTAGCTAGGTCCCCCATAGTTGAACTACTGGTACTCGCAAGGGGCCACCTTGTACCAAAGAACTTTTGCGAGTGGGCGACGCAGTCGCCCACTCGCATCGCTTCTACGCTAAGAAGTGGAACTGGTCGTCGGGAGTGTCGAATTGCTTCTGCATAGCCAGCCACCAAGGGTCCGTATTCTTGTCATCTTGAACCGGATCAGTCTGTGGTGTTTGACCAAAGAACGATCCGAGACCGCTTCCAGGCTGCTGATGGCCAACCACGTCGATCGGCTCGAGTCCGGTTGCCAGGTCGGCCAGACCCACCTTGCTCCCGTCATCAAATGACGGACGACCGCCGTCTTTCTCCAGCTGATCGAAGTCGAACTGATCGCCACCGATTCCTAGCAACGTATCCTCGCTCGGTTTTTCTGGGGCAGTAATCACGGCTGGGTTGATTGGCGACGATATAACTGCCGGCTTGATCGGAGCTGTTACACCCCGGTCTGGAGTGGCAATTATAATCGTTTTTGGGTGAGTCAAGACTGCACCACCTTCCGCCTCCACCTTTGCCAAGTAGTCGACGATTTCCTTCCTTTCTGCGGGGGTTAATTCCCTTGCCAGTAGTTCTCCCCCGTACCACTGATAGTCACCGTCTCCCGGCTTAATTGAGGGTGAGTTGATGTCTGGCAAAGTGATTCCTCCATCTTTGTCTGACGGAATCATCATATCACCAAATGCACCGAAATCTTCCGGATTAGTGTAGTCAGCTCCAGGAAGTTTGATGACCAGATCTTGCTGACCAACCTTGTTGGCGTCGAATCCAAACGCCAGCTTGTAGAAGTTGTGCACTGCATTCTGGACAGGTTCGAAAGCAGCGTTGGCGAGAAAGCTATACGCCACTACTCCGGCACCGAACCCGATTACTGGATTACCTCCCGACACAGCCGCTGCGAACGGGGTAACGATTACCGCGCCCGCGGTGCCGAGCCCCGAAGCGACTAGACTGACCGGAGTATCCAGAACAAAGTCGACCCACTCAGCACCAATCTTGAACTCAAAACCGTCCTTACCTGAGTCATCGGGAACAGTGACGCCCGAACCAAAGGGTTTGGACACCAAAGAAGGCATACTGGCAGTACCGCCACCGCCCGGCAGGGCAAACTCGCCCAAGGGCGCTGTGATCAGACTACCAGCCGACAAGGCGTCTACAGGGATGGTGAAAGAGAAATCGGGAGGAAGATCAACTGGATCTCCATATCCCAACAAGTCTTCCACCGCTAGCGAAGGCCAGGCATATTTTCCACCAGGCCCATTCTCGGGAGTTGTCGGTGCCAGACCGAACGCTTGGTAGATTGCATCAGCTACTTCTCCAAGTGGCTCATAGAAGAAGTTGCCCGCAACCGCATTTGATGCAATCAGCACCCCGGCATCCACATACGGATTGCCGGTACTGAACATCTTGATTGCTGGTACCAAGACCTTGTCAATAGATTCGACCAGGAACGACTGAGCCAGGTTAACGGGCTCGTCGGTCAGGAACTCGTTAAGCGCACCTTTGGTCGTACCCTTGAGCGGTTCGCCAAGAACAAATCCCTCACTCAATCCATAGTTCTCAGCACCCACTCCAGAAACATGCGTCAACGCTGTGGTTGACCACATGTCACCTGGCGGTTTCAACGCTGTAGTCACAATACTGTCACTTTGACCACTGAAGTCGGGCGCGATCGAAGGCAGAGTCGTGGAGATGATCTTGTTGTCACCCAACGAATTGCTGAAGTCGGGCGCCGGTTGGGTGAGCACCGAGGTGCCGAGCAGGCCGGACTTGTCGGTTCCGAGCTTGAAACCGGACAGTGTTTCCGGCTGACCCTTCTCGATACCCTGCAAGCTCGAGCCTGAGCTTTCTTTGACGCCGAGTTTGAGGTCGCCGTTCTTGTTGCCCTGAGTCACCAGCGAAGGTGTTACCGAGCCTTTGTTGTCGCTGACGTCATTTCCGTTTGGGTTGCTCACCGAGCCACCAAAGCCCGTAGTACCGCCGGTGTTGCCACCGCCGGTGGAAACGCTCGGAGTCGAACCGGGATACGATTCCCTGGTGCCAGATTGCGTTCCGACACTGCGTACTCCGGCATCTTGATCCTGTCCACGCTGTTCGTTATAGTCTGAGCTGTTTGGGTCGCTGACTCCCATGATCTTTTACCTTTCCTGCGCCAGCTGGCGCTCTAGTGTTGTCGCTACTTGAAGATGGCGTCCAGACTTTGGACTGCCAGCTCATTGTTCGCTAGTTAGCGTCTCCTTTCTTCTGTATTTGGTTTGATGTCTCTAGGCATTGTTGCCCGCAGGGCCACAATGCCTAGATCCATCTTTTTATTTCCAATTCAGATTGTCAAAAAACTCTTAAAAGTAAGCTCGTCATTCGGATCTGGTATCTATAAATTTATTTAATTTTAGAAAACAGTGAATATATTGAGTCCAATGTAACCGTATTAAATATACTCTCACAGACTGATAATATAAACTGACATAAATAATGAAAAACAAAATTGACAACTTGTAAAATACATTATTTTTAAATAGCTTTTCTTTTATTTTATAGGATTTCAACCCTAGTTAAATGGTGTCTGCGTATAAATAAAATTTGTAAAACATTCGTTCAACTATCCCTATCGGACTAACACCGTGGGGTATTCTGGACGGATTAGTAAATAATTTCAAAATATATTAAAAGATGATTAAGTACGTACATAAGTACGTACTTATGTACGTACTTATTATTTCGAGTTTGACTAAAGATGTCAGTTGAACTATTTTAGACGTAAGTTTACGAGTTCTTATCAACCCAATAGACACAGGGAGGTTCGTGATGTCTAACAATGACCATCTGATTATCCCTGATTCTAAATCAAGGGTAGTTGGTTTTAGTTTGGCGGTAGAATTAAATGAAGAAAACCTGTTTGGCAATCTTCATAGACATATACTGAAAGATGGTTATCTGAGGGTTCAGATTGAATTTGATGCCAACATTGGTTTTGGTGGCCAATTTTTTCCCAATCAAATGTGGCAGTTTTTGATCGCAGTTCAAAATAATTTGTTACTGCCAAACGTCAAAATCGGTGACGTGCCATTAATAACCATTCATAAACACCAAAAAATTACCAAACTAAGAATCAATGAGGGTTTAGAGGGTGGAGAATTTGCAATTTGGTTTGTAGTTGTGTTTGATGAAGAAATTAAAAGTCATCCGATTATATACAAATACCCATTACACCGATACTTAGTCATCTAAGATTCGGCGGACCGGAATTGCCCCGACTACGTCGGGGCAATAATACTTATAGTTTTGCTTCTTCTATTTAAATCAGAATAATGATTGAGACAATGACCATTTCGCGGTATAGTGGTGCCACTCCGTCTGTGATAGAGATCATACAGACGGTGGGTTTAGAGAATAAATTCTGTTGATTTACTTCTCACTTCCGCCTGTAAGAGAAATCTTTCAGACGTTCAGTTCGAAGAAACTATGAAAGTAGAACTTTCATGATTTACTTCTCACTTCCGCCTGTAAGAGAAATCTTTCAGACGTTCAGTTCGAAGAAACTATGAAAGTAGAACTTTCATGATTTACTTCTCACTTCCGCCTGTAGCTCAGTTGGTAGAGCGCAGAGCTTATACCTCTGTGGTCCTTGGTTCGAGTCCAAGCAGGCGGACAATTATAACTAGTAACGGTGACGATAAAAAAATAAATTCTTATACCTCTGTGGTCCTTGGTTCGAGTCTAGGTAGTTGCGACTGCGGTAAAACAAAATTTGATATTAAAAAGACCGGAAAAATTTCCGGTACGGAGCGAAGATCAATCCTTCGCTCCGCTATCTTTCGGCGACCTTGAGACAGGGACTGATCAGGTATACAACCCGACCGAAGAAAAGTCCGAGCGCCCCGAGACCTCATGTATCTTGTCAGGACAGGTGACAGCAGTCATACTGACAACACATCTTTCGAGGTTGCCCAAGATAAAGTTGGCCCACTCGGGGGAGACCTCAGAAGAACCTTCAAAGACGACATTGGCGTAGAACGGCGTCCTATCCGTCAGTCGCCGAGGGAAGACTAGTTCAACCTGATCCACCGGCAGACCGATGTAGGCCGATACCAAGCTGGGGGTCAGTCGTTCCAAGAGCAGACGACGGAGACCGTCGGGAGCATGGACAGAGATCGTGACCTTAAGAGACATCTTTCTTCACCTCAATTAAATTTCTGTTCACCGGTAAGTGTATTACAAAACTCCCCTAACGTAAAATTTCTTCGTTTTGCATTTTCACCTCACCACCGACAATGACATGAATGGCCTTTCCTTTAAGTTTTTTACCTTTAAAAACACAGTTCTTGCCTTTAGACTCTAAGACCTTTGGATCAACTACCCAGTCTCTCTTAAGATCAAAAATGGCTATATCAGCGTCGGCCCCCACCCCTAAATGACCTTTATTAATATTTATTATATTAGCCGGTTTATTGGTCATCAGAGATAGACCTTCTTCAAGAGTTAGGTGTCCGGCTTCAACCAAGTAGGTATTCATTACTGCAAAAGAGGTTTCGAGGCCGACGCTGCCCATGGCAGCGTCGGCAAACGGCAACAACTTATCAGGTTCAATATGCGGAGCGTGATCGGTAGTCAGAGCATCTATAACTCCCTCTTTTATAGCTTTGACAACTTCCTCCACATGATCACTACTCCTTAGTGGCGGATACATCTTAGCGTCAGTGTTATAACCCAAACACTCTTCGTCAGTCAGAGAAAAATGCTGTACTGAAACCTCAGCGGTAATGTTGTTACTTTTTTCTTTGGCTCGCCTTATATAATCCATTGCTCCGATAGTGGAGTTGTGTAACAAATGCAAACGCACTCCAGTCAATTCAGCCAACGTAATATTTTTTATTACCGCCAAGTCTTCGCTAACCGCCGGTGTGCCAGGTAAACCAAGCTGAGTAGAAACCCAGCCTTCGTGCATCACCCCACCGCCAGTTAAGGTATCTGTCTCACAATGGCTCATAATCAAAATATCGTGAGTCTTTGCGTACTCCATCGCCTTTCTTAAAGTTTCTGGGTCTTGCACATCAGACCCATCATCAGTAACTGCCACCGCTCCTGAATTTTTTAGTTCCCTCATCTCTGCCAGCAAGCCACCTTTTTGTCCTTTGGTTATGGTGCCGGTCGGATAAATATTTATCAGACCAACCTCTCTTGCTCTTTTTATAACAAATTCTATGACGGCCTGATTATCAGCCTCCGGAGTTGAGTTAGGCATGGCCACCGCCGAAGTCACTCCGCCTTTAATAGCCGCTCTCGAACCAGTCATAATGGTCTCCCGATCCTCTCTCCCCGGCTCCCTGAAATGTACCTGAAGATCAACCAAACCAGGTGAAACAACCAATCCTTTAGCATCGATAATTGTATCGGCGACATCTGTAATACCATAACCAACTTTAGCTATCACCCCATCTTGAATCAAAACATCAGCCATTTCGCTAAAGTTATTTTTAGGATCAACTACGTGTCCATTTTTGATCAAAATCGAAGCCATATTTCTATATTCTTTCATATTTTTTAACAGCCCCATCATAACGATGAACCAAAAACCATAACAAGGCTTTTCTGATAGCCATACCATTCTCAACCTGACGCAATATTTGTGACTTCTGGTGCCGAGACACCAAAGCCGAGTGAACGTCTATGTCACGAATCACTGGTCCGGGGTGCATTAAGATAGCTTCTTTTTTGGCAAGGTCCAACCGTGATTCGGTAATACCAAAAGTCTTGGAGTATTCTCGCAGGGTTGGTATAAAACCTTTTGAACCTCTCTCCTCTTGAACCCTTAGAGCATAAACCACATCAGCGCCCTGAAGAGCCTCTTCTATTTCTGAAAAAGTTTCCAATCCAAAATTTTCTACTTTTTCAGGCAACAAAGTATTAGGCGCTGCCACCCTTATAGTAGCGTTGAGTTTCTTTAGCATTCTTACTAAAGAACCAAAAACCCTAGAGTGTCTTATATCACCGACAATCGTCACCGTCCTTCCGGACATATCATTGGTGCCAAAATAATCCAACATAGTCAGACTATCCAACAAACCTTGGGTTGGGTGTTCGTGCCAGCCGTCACCAGCATTGATTACGCTGGCAGCTACGTGCCGAGAAGCGATTTCAGGAATCCCCGCCTCACTGGAACGAATAATGATGGTCTTAACATTATACGAGTCGAGAGTCTCAACAGTATCAATAAAACTTTCTCCTTTCTTAGCCGAACTGGTGGAACCACTAACATTAGTGGTGTCCATACCTAAATGTTTGGCCGACAGATCAAAGCTGGCTTGGGTTCTGGTGGATGGTTCAAAGAAACAATTTATCTGAGTACAGCCCTTACCCAAAGTGAGTTTGGCGGTTTTAGCTTCCCTAAAACCTCTAGCGACCTTAAACACCAAATCAATGTCTTCTTTAGTCAATTGATCGATTGAATATAAATCAAAAAATGAAACGTCTTGGCCGGCTCTGATATCGATTAGGTTGGCTTCATTCTTGTCAGACATGGTTAATTGAGTGACTGTTTTATTTCCTTAGCTAAATAAGGATTCCACATAGCACCGGTAGCAGACATCACAGCGTCGGCTCCCGCCTCTATATATTTATGATAATCTTCAACACCAACCACCCCTCCAACCCCAACAACACTGAAGTTTAAATTATGCTTTTTTCGCAAACCAACAAATCTTTCAACCATCTCTAAGCCAGCCCATTTAATAGATTTGCCACAGACACCACTTCTTAACCGACCTTCTCCAGGCAAGGCTTGTTCTCCGTCCGGCTTACGGACAGCTGAAGATATGGTGTTTATGGTCGAGTAACCATCAACCATAGCTCCAGTTTCTTTGACTAATTTTTCTAATAATTCATTATCTTTAAAATAAGAAATCTTCAACAACAAAGGAGTATCGCCGATCTCTGCTTTAACTCTCTCAGCGATCAATTTCACTCGATCAACATCGAAGCAGAGCAAAGCCGTCGTACCCTCATTAGGACAACTCAAATTTGCCTCAAGAAAATCCGGCTTGGTTTCAGCCGCTAGACGGGCGGTCAATACCCAATCTTCTAGATACTGTTCCAACGTAGCATCTGGCCATTTAGTACCCTGAAAACTCAAACCCACCCTTTGACCGTTTTTGGCATGATTGATAGCCTGACTAAAGTCTTCTTGCCAAACCTCTGGTTTATAAGAGGGTACTCCAAATGAATTAGTGATAGACAGCGGATCGGTATAATCTTCTTTAGTTATAAGACCATTATCAGCCATTTCTAGAGTTAAATCTCCTTCAACATCAACCGGTAGAACATTGGGATAGGCGTGTGATTCGTGTACACCGCTCCGCACTGTCTTATAGATTGGTAAATCAAATCCCTTATCAAGAGCCGCTTTGACAAACTTAGCGTTAAGCAATGGTCCAGCCGGTATCCCAAACAATGAATTCACTTCCTTACCTAAAAAGTGGTACGACTTGGGGGTCTTAGTGTCCAAAACTTCACCATCTGCAAAAGCACCGAACGGTCCTTCATTATAATTGTCATAATATGACTTAGTGGGATCGTAAAAAGCATCCTTAATCATTGGATCATAATATAGCACACAAACTATCTTTCTTATAATCTTGCGCAAAGAAGCTGCGCACGGCCGGTCAACTACTGTTATAATTAGTTTATGTTTCGTTTTTTAAAAGCTCATCATATCTCAATATCAGTAGCTATCATTATGATAATGATAGCTGGATATTTATTGTGGCAGGTCTCCTCTACCGACCAAACTAACGAACTAGCTACCACTGTCGTAGACCGGGGTGATGTCAAAAAAATCGTTTCGGTATCGGGTATTATGCGAGCCAGTAACACCGCTTTTTTAGCCTTTCCGAGTAACGGAATTGTTTCAAAGGTTAACGTTAAGGAGGGTGATATGGTGGAAGTCGGCACGGTGCTGGCCACCATCGGAATTGACACCTTATTGTCTGACAGAGCCAGTGCGGTAGCCGACCTCCGCTTGGCCGAGGCCGACCGAAACGAGCTTCTAAACGGAGTAACTAAAGAAGCTAAAGAAATTACCGATACCAAACTAGCGATCGCCACTGCCGACCAAGAGAGAATTAAAGAAGCCGGCGTTGTAGCGGTTGAAAACGCCAAACGAGCTTTATTATCGACCGACCTTCTTGCTAGAAGTGAAGACAGTGATGAGGACGCTGTTCCGCCGGCGATTACCGGCACCTATCGCTGTGACCAAGAGGGTGATTATAGACTCAGTGTCTATAATTCAAATTCTCAGTCTGGTTATTCTGTCAGAATATCCGGATTAGAAACCGGTACCTACCCTGTTTCTTTTTTGCAACCGACTCCGTTTGGGGATTGCGGATTATTTGCTCAATTTACCGAGGGAGAAAATTACGGTAATTCCAATTGGACGATTACCATCCCGAACAAGACCTCAGCTAGCTACATAACAAATCTAAACACTCTAAACAAAACCAAACAAGACACCAAAAACGCCAACGAAGCTGCCACTGAAGCTGTTACTCTGGCGACCAACCAAAAGACCTTAGAAGAAGCGAGGCCACGGGACGAAGCTCTGACTCGCGCCAACGCCAGGGTAGATCAGGCTAGAGCTAGGATCAGTCGTATTGATTCTGAAATTAGTGACAAATCAATTATTGCTCCCTTTGACGGAACCATCACTACCGTCGATATCTTGCCGGGTGAAACAGCTGGATTAGAACCAGTCGTCACCATCTTAGCCACCAATGCTTTTGAATTAGTAGCCAGAGTTCCAGAAATAGACATTACCAAAGTCGCTGTTGGACAATCAGCCGAAGTAATTTTTGACGCCAAAACTGACACCAAACTAAAAGCCACCGCCAACTACACGGCCCAGTTACCGATCCAAATTGATGGCGTAGCCTACTTTGAAGTTAAATTCACTATTGATAACCCGCCAAGTTGGATTAGAGGCGGACTAAACGCTGACATTGACATAATTATCGGCGAAGAAGAGAACGCCATCAGAGTACCAAATCGCTATCTTAGTCGAGACAATGAAGTCACTACCGTACAAACTCTCACCGATAACAAAACAATCGCCACCACCACAGTGGAGGAACTTTTTGTCGGTAATGATGGCTACGTCGCTATCAGCGGTATTGAAGAAGGTACCATAATAATCGCTCCCTAAACTATGCGGTCTCTAAGAATTGGTTTTTTATTAGGCATGAGACAAATCCAAAGAGCTAGTCTTTGGACAAACATTTTGATTGTGTTTGTGATGGCTTTAACCTTTCTAAATTTAATCGCCGTGTCTGGGGTCTTGGTAGGTCTAATCACTGGCGCTGAAAGAGCGGTACGAGCTGAGTCTCTGGGAGACATCATCATTACTGAACGTGACGACCAAAATAATATTCTAGAAACCGAATCTATCATTAGACAAATCAAAACTTACCCAGAAATCGAAACCTACGCTGTACGCTACATTGGTGCCGGCAGATTAGAGGCTAATTATAAAGAACGTCGTGATTTATCTGGCGAGCGAGATATTGCCCAAGTAACGGTAACGGGCATCGATCCAATACAAGAGGACACCATGTCTCACTTGAGCGACAACATGCTAGAAGGAGAATACTTAGACCCCAACGAAGAGGGGTACATATTAATTGGTTATTATTACCTACAAGAAGCTTCTGATAAGTTTGGTGATATCTTTGACAGCCTATCCAACATCAAACCAGGAGTAACCGTACGGATGACAGTTGGAGATATATCTAAGGAATTTATCGTCAAAGGAATCGTGCAGTCAAAAGTTGACGAAGTGTCCCTAAATACCTATATCACTGAAAAAGAATTTCGTCGCCTGTTTGGAAGAATCGACAGAAACGCCGATCGAATCACAATCAGAGTCGCCGATAATGTTTCGGAGGATAGTGTAAAAGCGACCTTGATTGAAAGTGGGCTCGGCCAGTACGCCAAAATCCAAACCTTCGAAGAGGGTAAACCAAAATTCATCACTGACATCAAAAACACCATGAATCTACTGGGCACTTTCATCGGTTCAATTGGTATCATAGTCGCCTCAATCACCATCTTTATCATAATTTTCATTAACGCTCTGTCACGACGTTCCCAGATTGGTATCTTAAAAGGTATCGGCATAGAAAGAAAAGCGATTGAAATCGCCTACGTACTTCAAGCGGCTTTCTATGCGCTTGCGGGTTCTGCCTGTGGTGCTCTACTAACCTATGGTTTCCTGCTTGGTTATTTTGAGCGTAATCCGATCAAATTTCCGTTTAGTGACGGCATTTTGGTTGCCCCACCGGACGAAACATTTTTACGATTTTTGGTTCTTTTCGCAGTTACCTTAATAGCTGGATTCTTGCCCGCTTGGATGATTGTGCGTCAAAATACTTTAAACTCTATTCTTGGTCGTAAATAACTATGTCAATAATTAACGCTACAAACATTCATAGAAGATTCGGTGAAGGTGAGCTAGAAGCTCATATTCTTAAGGGTATAGACTTTTCGGCTGAGGCGGGAGAATTTGTCGCCATCATGGGTAAATCAGGAGCTGGTAAATCAACTCTGATGTACCAACTTTCGGTGCTAGATGACCCAAGCGAAGGCGAAATAATTATAGACAACGTGGATGTATTGAAATTATCTGAACACGAACGAACAAGATTTCGGTTAAATACACTTGGCTATATTTTCCAAAATTATGCCTTAGTGCCAGACCTCACCGCTGAGGAAAATGTCTTTCTCCCTCTATTGATGCGTGGACGAGACTGGAAAGAGGCCAAAGAGATAGCAAGGGCCATGATTGATGAAGTCGGCCTAAACGATAAATACACCAATTTACCGGCCGAACTATCCGGTGGTGAGCAACAACGAGTTTCAGTTGCGCGAGCTATGGCTGGTAAACCAAAGATCTTATTTGCCGACGAACCAACCGCTAACTTAGATAGCGTTCATAGCGCTCAAATAATTGACCTAATTACTGAGTTTAACAAAAAACTCAACCAAACCATTGTGATGGTCACTCACGAACGAGAGTACGCCATGGGTTGTGATCGAATTATCCATATGGAAGACGGGGTCATTATTGATATCGAAAAATTAAGATAGTGTCATAAGCTGTATTTTTAGAAGACGGATTATGGTGGTTATTTGTTTATCAACTACTTTTGTATCACCCTATCCAACATCCGCACCCCCTTCATTCGGCCGTATCTCCAACGACTTGGTCGGATCTCCTATCCGCTCTTCTTCCTCCCGCATATCTTTGTAGGCGTCCTTAATAACCACCCCTTCTGCCTTTAGCAAAGCTTCATATTCCTCTCGTTCAAGTGTCTCTACTTCGGCCAATTTAATTGAAATATTTTCAAGGGCTTGACGATGTTTAGTTAGAATTTCTCTAGCCGTATTTTTACCATCTTCGATTAGTTTAGACACCTCGTCATCAATCGCCTTAGCAATTTGAGGAGAATATCCCCTATCCTCACTGACTCCACCACCGATCATTCGACCGCCGGTACCCTCAAGGGCAATCGGTCCCAGTGAACTCATACCATACTTAGTCACCATGTCACGGGCCAGATTAGCAACCACCTGCAAATCATTACTTGGTCCGGTCGTCAGATCGCCAAAGATCATTTCTTCCGTTACATAACCACCAAGCGTCATAGCTATGTCATCAATGAATTCCTTTTTGGTGTGCATTCGCCGATCTTCATCAGGTAGTTTCAAGGTGTAACCAGCTGCTCGACCACGGGAAATAATAGATATCTTTTGAACCGGATCAGCGTAGGGCAACACAGAAGCTACCAAGGCGTGCCCGACCTCATGATAGGCCGTGACCAATCTCTCCTTCTTACTCAACACATGACTCTTTCTTTCCGGACCGAGCATGACCTTCTCAATCGAACGAATGATATCAAACTGACCAACTTTCTTTCTTTTTTCTCTAGCCGCCAAGATAGCTGCTTCATTCATAAGTGAGTAAAGATCAGCTCCCGAAAAACCCGGTGTTCTCTGAGCAATTATTTCTAAGTTCACATCTTCCTGTAGTGGCTTCTTTCTAGCGTGGACATCAAGAATCGCTTTTCTATCAGCCCGATCAGGTAGATCAATCGTCACTCTACGATCGAATCGGCCTGGTCGAAGAAGGGCGGGATCTAAAACATCTGGTCGGTTGGTAGCAGCCATAACAATCACTTTGGCGTTTGGTTCAAAACCATCCATCTCCACCAAAATCTGATTAAGAGTCTGCTCACGCTCATCATTACCACCACCGACACCGGTACCCCGAATACGACCAACCGCATCGATCTCATCTACAAAGATAATAGCCGGGGCCGTCTTCTTAGCCATCTGAAACAAATCCCTTACCCTCGACGCACCCACTCCCACAAACATCTCCACAAACTCAGAACCGGAAATGGAGAAGAAAGGTACACCCGCCTCACCAGCCACCGCTCTCGCCAACAGTGTTTTACCAGTACCCGGCGCTCCAGTCATCATGACGCCCTTCGGTATCTCGGCCCCAATGTCTAAAAACTTCTTTGGGTTTTTTAGAAAGTCCACGATTTCCTCTAACTCTTGCTTGGCTTCCTTAGCTCCAGCCACGTCTTTAAAAGTAACTTTCTGTGATAGGTCATTCGGATCAATCATTCTCGCCTTACTACTACCAAAGTTTAGAGCTTGCATTCCCGCCCCTTTGACTGATCGAGTAAAAAACCAAATTATCACTCCCAAGAAAATGATTGGGAAAAGAAACGGCGCAAAATTTGAAAACCAATACGAAAAGCCAGTTTCTCTTTGTACATCAATCCTGATTTCACTAAGCTGTTCGGGGGTGACTCCGAGATTGGTCAAAGTTTCAGAGATGGCCGCATCGGTCTCTTTTTTAGCGACAGCCTTATTTCGGCTCTCATCCCGATAATCCACCTCGAGTGCTGTCCCTCTAACCACAATTTCTTTGACCTCACCGGCTTTTACCTGACCAACAATATCAGACACTGATATTTCTTCCGGTTTGACTTGGTTGTCGGTTAGATACGAATAAGCAGCACTGACCAAAATCAACGCCAAAACAGTAGACAAAATATTATTCCAAAAATTACCTGGTCCCACCGGCATTTTTTTACCAACTCTCTTAAAAGACGAAACTGAGATTGTTTTTTTATTTACACTATCTTTTTTGTTGTTTTCATCAGACAAAGGGGCTTCTGGCTTCTCTGTTTCAGTTTCCGGTGTCGCAGTATTTTCATTATGGTTAGCCTCTTGATTGGTGGTCTGGTGGCTGTTTTTCTCTTTTGTATCTGGGATTTTTTGGTCAGTCATATGAGCGCCATTATACAGAAAAAACCCGTAATTGCGAACAATTAACAAGCTATCCGCTGACTCTAAAAACAAAGCGTCACCAACCCCTACTACCAAAAACATGGTATGTGAGTAATATTAGTGTATTCTGTTGTAATATGACCTAGACAGGTTATGTTTTATTTATGACCACTTACGTTCAAAACAAAAGAGCCCATCTAAATTTTGAATTACTTAAGTCCTTTGAGACCGGAGTGGTGCTTTTTGGTTACGAAGTAAAAGCGATTAGAGCCAACCAAGCCAAACTCGAAGGCTCGCACGTGATAATAAGAGGTGATGAAGCCTTTTTGGTTGGCGCCAATATCTCAGCCTACCAACCGGCCAACACTCCTAAGAATTATGACGGCCAGCGGGCTAGAAAACTACTTCTATCAAAAAAAGAAATTAAAGAATTAGAGCGAGCAAGCGAAAACGCTGGTTTGACACTAGTGCCTTTAAAGTGGTATAATAAAGGGAGTAAAATTAAGCTTGCTATAGCTATCGCCCGTGGTAAAAAGAAGGCAGATAAGCGAGAGTCACTAAAGAAACGTGACACTAAGCGAGAGATTGAAAGAACCTTGAAAGGACAATTTTAAGACCATTCGCACAGTTTGTATATTGAGGTGCGGGTTGTGCGAATGGTCTTATTTGGTTGTAGGAAGGTGGTAAACGCTCGGGATGAGCCCGTTTGCGTAAAACCATCAGCGGTGGAAAAAGAGGTTATACCTCTAGAAGCCGTGTCATGGAGGACTACGTGAAAAAAGAACTTAAGGACTTCAACACTTGGCTTTCGAGCCAAGTAGGACTGCCCCCACCGGAACCGGCACCGATGGTTCCGGAAGAGGCTGGCACGATGGTTCCGCTACACGAAGCCAGTAGAGTGACAGCACCCGACGACCCGGTTTTGAAGGAAATCGATAACGAATTTCCCAGACACTAGGAGCGGTCCTAGCTAGACGCTCCTGACGAGACCGGGAAGCCGGCCGGCGACAACGATCGTCCGTCGGCTTCCCTCCATCTTCCTGCAACCAAAAAGAAAGAAGGAGAGGGAATATGGACAGAATTGGACACTACCTTGGACTTTTCGAAGTCACCTTACAATGGCTCTCGGCAGCGGTCACGATACTCCTCCTTGTGATCCTCCTTATTGGATGGATCCGCCGTCGGCAGCCCGTTGGCTGGCTGCTGGAGCAGCTCATCTGGGGCTTCAAAGGGAGAGAATGATGTTTAGCCCGGAATCCCCCGAAAAAATCGGGTTATGGATACTTATACCCTTGATCGCCCTAGGGCTCTGGATGGTATACATGTGCATCTTGATGCACATCCGAGAGAGGCGCCGCCTCAAAAAGGCGGACAAGGACTACGACAACAGGATGGGGGAAGCCTTCCAAGAGAAATAGCCCGAGACTGCGGGTACGCCTCCGGCGTACCCCACCCTTCTTTATATTTGCAGGTGTTTATTACGATAAACGCCGTTCCCAGCCTTAGTTTTATTCAATGAATTGAATAAAACTAAGGCTGGGGATGCCAGGCATTGACGGTTAGCCCCGGTGATTGTGTGCAATGTCGAAAGTGAATGTGAATTCGTTAAAATACATTCAAAATTTACGTGCAAAGAATAACGTAAAAAGCCCATACTTTTCGAAGTTGAGCTTCGCACCAGCTGTAGCGTAACCATTCGCTCGCTCTGTGCGACATCACTTTTCTTGATGTCTGATATAGAAAAGTTGGTGTAATAAACATCAGGCTCTGTTTACCGGTACCGTAGTTGCCGATAAATGAAATTCTTACTACTCGGTTTATTTGGCTTTGGTTTTCTTTTTACCAAATAGATTTAAACCAAAAAGAAAACTACACATTGTAGACCCATAGTTACCACCTAACTCGGACGCGGGTTCAACTCCCGCCATCTCCACGAGCAATAGTTAAGCCCGCCTTGTGCGGGTTTTAACTTTGCTCGCTGGAGTGGAGAAAGCAAACTACTTTGCTTTCGTCGGGAGTTGAAAGTCGGAACGATGTGAGGGACGAATGAGTGAGACGGGGTCGAGAACACTTAGTAGATTTCGAACATAGTGAAGAAATATACTTAGTGATTCGTGACCAATTCCCCCCTTCTCCACAAGCAAAATTAAAAGTCAGCTTCATGCTGACTTTTAATTTTGTTAATGAGATGTAGTAAACAACGTGGAGGAGGTCTGAAAGAAGGAGTGATGTGAGCTTGCGAATACAACGAAGGCTGTTCTGTAAAAACAGACTACTTTATTTAGAACCTAAGAGAAGGAGTAACTTTGTCTGTACTTCTGGTGTTAGTTTTGACTTATCTTATTTGTTTCTAGCCTCCTTTAGCGCAATACCCCACCATCTCAACTGATCAATAACACTACCCAAAGAATGAGTGTAGCTATCAAGAGCACCTTCTTTTAAATGACCGGAATCATCAAGTAGATTCCACGGGGATTGAATATGTACGGCGTTACGAATCGGGGCCATTTGTAATTCAACGGCTACCTGTCGTAACTGTTCAACAGCACGACCACCACCAACACTTCCGTAAGACACAAAGCCAATAGCTTTCCGATTCCACTCACTATAGACTGAATCAAAGGCATTCTTAAGGACCGCTGAGTATCCATGATTGTATTCTGGAGCAATCACTAGAAAGGTATCTGCTTCGTTTATCTTTACCGCCAACTTACGGACCACTTCGTTTGGATAATCACCATTTTTGACAGTAGCCGGACTCATGGGTTCATTATAAAAAGGTAAATCCCAGTCTCTAAGATCCAAGACTTCATACGAAATATCCTCGTTCTTATCTAACTCAGCTGTAACCCACGGAAGGACCTTTTCACTAAAGCGACCTTGACGAGTGCTCCCCACTATTACTTTTATATTCAACATAAAAATTACTTACTTAACTATTTTGTGTAGCTGTATTATCACTGTTTTATTTTTTAAAGCAAACATGGAGTTTTGCTACCGTATATAAGGTTCTCTATTTTTTGCTATAATGCACCAGTTATGTCAGACCGTCATCTTACCAGAACCGCTGTGTTCGTCATCCTTGAAAAGGACAACAAAATATTCTTTCTACGCCGATCCAATACCGGTTGGGCAGATGGTATGCTCACTGTACCAGCTGGTCATGTCGATAAAGGTGATCAAGTAACCGAAGCTGCTATCAAGGAGACCAGAGAAGAAGCGTGTGTTGAAATAAAAGCAGAAGATTTAGAATTTGTACACGTTGATTTCCTCCGAGATGAATATACAAATTTTTATTTTAAAGCTAAGAAATGGAAAGGCGAACCCAGACTAGGCGAACCAGAACTGGCCAGCGAGGCTCTTTGGATTGATAAAGACAAAATACCAGACGATGTCACTCCGCAACTACGTCGATTATTTGAGCAAATAGCCCAAAGTTCCTACTTCTCAGAAATAGAACGAGAAGTATAATCAAATTAACTATGGATTTACCAACACAAGAAATCATTTAAGCAGTAAGAAAGACTCGTGAGCTAACGCTACCCCACTTTGGGAACGTTGAAGTAAAAGAATACAAGAGTGAGTCTTCCACTGACGCTGTTACAGAAATTGACCAACAAGTTGAACGACAACTAAAAGCAGATTTAGCAGAGATTTTACCTAACGTGCCGTTTGTGGGTGAAGAGTTTGGCGGTGACCGCAAAAGTGAAACTTTCTGGTTGAGTGACCCAATAGACGGCACAGGCCACTTCATTCGAGGTATCCCGTTCTGTACCACAATGCTTGCTCTAGTCGATAAAGGACAAGTGGCATTCGCTTTAATTTACGATTTTGTAAACGATGATGTATATCACGCAGAACTTGGAAAGGGTGCGTATAAAAACGATGAGAAAATATCAGTGAGTGACCGCACTCTACAACAAGCGTATCTACACTGTGAAGTTAACTCAAATAAGGAAGAAAACAGGGCTGTACTATCAGTCGTAGAAAATAAAGCAAACCTAATCAATACTCTAAACTCTGGATTTGAGTTTGTCCTAGTCGCTTGTGGTAAGACCGATGGACGTATTGTGTATAACGGATTTGGTAAAGATTACGACTTTGCAGCTGGGACACTCCTAGTAAAAGAAGCGGGTGGAATTGTCCGAAACTTTAAGAGTGACAACTACGACTACAAAAACCTAAACTTCATTGCAACAAATCCAAAAGTTTATGAAGAACTGGTTGGTTCTGAAGACAGCATTGAAAATCTGATGTAACCCACTACCCTATAGTATTTAATACTGTAGTTGTGGTTACTTTCAAAGAACAAAGTGGTGTGCGTAAATGCTTATTACCACGCAAGATTTTTATTTTCAGGTAACGCAAAGTAACCTGACCATTCAAATATAAAGCTTTTTATCGAGTTCAGTAAATCACTGCTGATGTCCACACCTCAAAACGACCAGCGATTGTTGGTCGTTTTGCTATATTTTCCGAGAGATGTTTAGAAATTAGAACCTCATTTTTTACCCTCCCATTCGGCGTAAAATTGATCCAAATATATTTCCATAAACTGATGACGACCTTCTGCCATCTCCTTACCGGTATTAGTATTCATTAGGTTTTTTAATAGCAACAGCTTTTCGTGGAAATGATTTAGTGTGGGCGTGGTACTGTTTTTGTATTCTTCCTTAGTCATTTTCATATTTGGTTTAATATTAGGGTCATATAAAGCACGACCTTTGTGACCACCATAGTTAAACGCACGAGCAATACCAATTGCACCGAGCGCATCTAATCTATCAGCGTCTTGTACTACTGACAATTCTGGCGAAGTCCACTTCTGTCCTTCTATTGCACTTCTGAATGAAATATAGCGAACAATATTCTCAACATGTTCAATCGTATCTTCTGGTTGTTCTAATGATTTAAGAAAATCACTGGTGGTTTTGGGACCAACTTCTTCGTCTCCACCATGAAATTTTGAATCAGCAATGTCGTGTAGAAGTGCGCCGAGTTCTACCACCAGCATATCTACATTACCCTCTTCTTTACCGATATACTGAGCATTCTTCCAAACACGGTAAATATGCCACCAATCGTGACCACCTTCGGCTTCAGATAAAGTATTTTTAACAAATTCGACTGTTTTATTAACGATAGTTTGATTGTCCACTTGGTAAGTATAACAAAACCAGCTTTCTGACCCAACATTTAGGTGATGTCATTATCATTTTTCTAGTTACAAAGACCATTACTACCCTTTCCAGTCCTCAATTATTAACCGTTTTTGTTTTTCATCGACGGTAATCTGAAGCTTTTGACGGGCCTGCCATTTGAATAACCTAATCGCTCTCAGAGGTAGAGTGATACCGTAACTACTTCCTCCAGATGTTTTATTTAATGATCTAATATTTTCAGATTCAATCTTTCTTCTAGCCATATCTTATAATCCTAACACGGAAAAAGAATCACCGCTTTAAAGCGGTGATTAAAGCGGTGATTCTTTTTTACTTACTTGTAATTTTATAAGCCTTTTAATCTCTACTTAACAAGCTTATAAGTCAATGACTAATTATTTATTGACTTCTGAAAGCAAATACAGTAAGAAGTGACTGTCTCTAGCGTCATAGGGTCAGAAAGGAGGTGCCTCATGCGATGGCTGTGGCTTACAGTTCTTACCATAAACCTGTTTGCCACATCTGTTCAGATGGCAAACGCCGGTTGCTTATCCCCTCGCTACGCAGTTGAGGAAGATAAGAAAATTTCGACCTTCGTCATTTACGAAGATCAGACCGAAGAAATTAAACCATTAAAGAAAATTGGGATCCATTTTGGTTGTGGCCTGAGCGGCGAAATCAAGCAACGAAGTGGGTACTTGAAATTTTCAACACCGACAATTGAGACGGGTTTTGTCCCGATTGAGCTTTACTCGGCCTTTATATTGCCACAAGACCAGTGGAAACTGGGGGTTAGGGTTTCAAAGACTTTTTCTCTGGCGGTAGATAGCGAACTTAAGACCTCTTTTAAGTCTGCGTTGAATACCGATACCATGCATATAAGTTCAGAAGCCATATTCGGTTGGCAGAGCCAGTTTAACAAAAAAGATTCAATCGCTCTTGAGTGGAAAGTAGTTCAAACAAAGCCAATTAACGAAATGGCTGACATGGACCATAAATTCAAAGCCCTATGGACACACACCTTTGACAGGGGTCGTCTGGTCGGAGAATTATGGACCAAACCAACAACTAGAAACATAAACTGGGGAGTAAAATTTACGCTCTCCATCACTTTCAACTAGGCGCAGTAACCCTTGGGTTACTGCGCCTATCTGCGTTATAAGGACAGTGATTAAATAGTTGGTAAAGCTTCGGTATCTGATGAATTATCCATATCTGAAGACGTTGAACTTTCCACCTTAACCTCTGAAGTATCCACCTTTACAGACTTATCTGCTTCCAATTCCAACCCAGTCTGACCAGACCCCTCCTCTGAACCCAAATAATTTTCTAAAATGATTTCTGACTGAGCCTCAAAAATAGTCAAGATGGCATTTGTTCCATCAGCTTCGTAGAGATAATCTTCCGCCTTATCAATAAATCTTTTTACTCTTTTGTAAGTACCGGTACTTAAGTTGTTTTCTGAAATCTGATCATTTAGATCAAGCAAGAGACTGCCTAAAAAGTTTTTTACCTCTTCATCCGTTCCTCGTAAAGTAAACTGACTAGCCTTTGCTGCCATAAATCCCTCCACTTCTCGTCGATATTCTTCAGCATCAACGGCTAAAGACTCCAGAGTATTATCGTCTTCTAAAGCCATCTCCTGCACTAAGAGTCTATTAACCAATTGGTTAGTATAAAGTAAGGTGTCTTCTCGTCTAATACTATTACCCTCTTCTGCAGCCAGCAAAGAGATCATTTCTTGCGATCTATCTTTGCTGATATTTAACAAATACTGAACATCGCCCTCATTTACTTCACCGTCTTCAACTAGAGCGGTGGTCTCTTTTATACGACGGTCTAGTAGTTTTAAATGATAATTAAGCTTAGCTTCGGTGCTAAACTTAGTGTATTCAATACCTTTCTCTAAAACATTAATCTTAAATCCGTAAAACATTCCACCTGGTTTGGCGCTAATACCCAAGATAAACACCAATAGCATTACAGAAAACAATACTCCACCAATAATCGTCACTAATTTTAAAATATTCCTATCACTTTCGTTTGTTGTATTCATTATGTATATGACGTTGCACCCCAGCGCTTCTTACCCCACTTTTATTAAGTTATGCAAACAAAGTATTGACAAAATTTAAAAATTATTAGATTATCAAAAGAAGCATCAGTTCTTTGACTTTCTGCGGTCAAGTGACTGATAGCGACCCCTACAACCACTAGAGAGGAGGCGAAGAATAATGTTTATCGATCAAATACATCTCCTCCCGAAGGTTGGTTGGGAGAAGATCAAGCACAACGTGCCTGGACGGGCCCGTCATCCGGCAGTGGTCTTCATGAATAGATTGACAGCTCTTCTGACCGGTCTGGTCTGGTTCATCGGTAACACGCCGGCTGTTGGCTGGGACCTGTCGCTGGGGACACAACTATTTTTCTTGGCCCAGCTGAACCTCTACTGCGGAAGCAGTTGGTTCCACACCGTCAAGGAGACCCGAGCCAGCCGGGCCTACGATCAGGCCAGCATCGGAATCTTCATCATCGTCGCCACCCTGCCTTTTGTCTGGCAAAAACCGGTGGCCGTTGTAATCCTCGGTGTATCGATCTTAGCCTTCGTAGAGTACAAGACGAGGGATTACGACCTCTGGCTCAAAAATCGGTACGGAGAAGACCGAGCTGAATTGGTCGGATCGCTGGCCTTTCTGACCGGTGGGGTCGTTTCCCTCACCGTCTACTTCACCTTCGGTGAGACGATGTCCGGTCCAAGAGGAACCGTCGTCTTCTGGTTCGCCATCATCTGCTTCATCCTGAAGTTGATGACCCACATATTCTGGAAGAGGCTTAGGCTGAAACCAGATTACGTGGAAAAGAGCGAGATCGGACACCCGATTCTGGCTCTGGCCATGATCTGCTTCGACTGGCATGTCCTGACCGAAGCGCCGTAGACGACTGCCCTGTGCAATCCGTGCGCCTGCCCCCCTTCTTGGGGGACGGGCGTATATTTTTTGTTAAAACGAAGAGTCGCCAGCTTTGCTGGCGACTCTTCGTTTTAAGCAAAATTTCCTAAGAAATTAGAAAGCCTAAGAAAATATTAATTGGCAACTAGTTTAAATGACAGAGCAATCATGTCATCTATCACGTTATCTGCTAGGTTATCAAAGAAAGAACCGGAACCGGCGGTGATTCCCCACTTGGTTCTGTCAATTGTAGTGGAAGCCACAGCCACCACGGTCTTATCTGCGGTTTGATAAATTGTGGCAGGGAAAGTTACCTCATGAGTCTCACCTTTCATGGTCAGATCACCAACGATATCGTACTCAAAGGTAGTATCACTGTCAGCATGAGCTTCAACACTGGTAATAACAAAACTAGCAGTTGGATAAGTTTCTACATTAAACCAGCCCTCCCCTTTCAAATGTCCTTCCAAAGCCGTTTCTTGATTAGGTTTTTTGGCTGTTAGACCAACCTTAAGAGTGTTCATGTCTATTACAAATGAACCAGATGCTTCACCGTCGCCAACCAATATACTACCTTCAGAAATCTCAAGCGTCCCAGAGTTTACATAACCATCAATCAAAGGCTTCTTACCAGACCAATTAACAAGACTGCTGTCAGTGTTTACCTGATACTCCCCTGGCATTACCACCTGTCTCTCTCCTTCACCCATCTGATCATTATCTTCGTTGTCATTTACCATCTCGGTCAGACCGTCTTCATTTTCGGCTGGTGTAACGGATTCATTGTTACCAAAGTATATAAAACCTCCCACCAGAATCGCTAATACTCCTATAATTGCTAATATCGTTTTCATATCAAAAAATTACTAATTGAATTTACTAATACGACTAGTATACAAAACTACCGTAACAACACCAATTCAGACACAACCTTTCATTAGAGTAGCTACAAATAACATTAGTCCACACCAATAACAAAACCGGATTGGGTTTATTAATAGTCCTTGTTATACTGTCTGCCATTATGTCAAAAGATACTAATTTCCCAGCCGTTAAAGTCAAAAAAAGTAGTGCTGGACTGGGACTGTTTGCGATGGAAGATATCTTTAAAGATCGGTTAATAATCGAGTACACCGGCGACAGGATTAACGACGACGAAGCGGAAAAAAGAGGTGGTATGTACTTGTTTACTGTTAACGACGACCTTTTTATCGACGGAACTAAGCGACACAATACCGCCCGATATATCAATCACGCCTGTAGACCAAACGCCGAAGCCGAACACGACGAAGATACCGACCGGATATTTATTAGAGCTAAAAAGAACATCAAGACTGGTGAGGAGATAACCTATCATTACGGACCGGATTTCTTTAAGCGAATCATCAAGCCAAAGGGTTGCAAGTGTAAAAGTTGTTTGGCTAAAGCC
>JAGQME010000010.1 GCA_020428795.1 Candidatus Kaiserbacteria bacterium | reverse complement strand
GACAGAATAAACCGAATGCTACCTGAAGCAAAACTCATAGTTTTATTAAGAGATCCTACACAAAGATTTTTATCAGGTTATTTTTATAAAAAACAAAAAGAAAATCATAAACATATAAAATACCCTCCTTTAGAAGAAGTTGTTCTAGCAGAAGGTTTTGAAAATAGTGAAACACTATTGTCGCAATTATATTTACCGAAACTTAAAATGTATAATGATTATTATGAGAGAGGTAATCTTCTAGTTATAAAAAGTGGAGATTACTTCAAATCACCTGAAAAAATTCTAAGTCAGATTTGTGACTATTTAAATATTGATAGTGAATATAAGTTTCCTTCCATAAAAAGTCGGAATAGAGCTGTTTTAAGAGAACCTGTTTCAGAAGAAATAGTTGAAAAGCTAGATGCGGCCTTTGCTCCGCATAATGAGTTATTATACAAATATATCAATAGAGATTTAGGTTGGTAAGTATGCAAAAACAGAAAAAGGTTTACTTCAACCTCAGAAAAAGTAGTAGAGAAAGAATGTGGGACACTGCTAGGGAAGCGGAGCGTGTTTGTGTACCTATATTGCCTCAAGTAAAACAACAGACTTCTTTAGCCCGCTCTCAGTCATATAAGAATATTGGTACAAAGTACTTAAGGAAGTTGAAACATACTCTTAAGGAAACTTTGCCAATACTGAATTACCAAACAGTTGGTAAAGAAAGTGAGCAGGCAGATATTTTATATATGTGGGGTGCCTTTCCGAAAAATTCTAAAAAACCATTTATCATTGAATTAGATAATCCTTTTGTACTAACTTATTACAATCAATTAGCGTTCAAGCTACGTTTAGGTTCAATTAAAAGAAAGTTAAGGCAAGCAAAATGCGTGACGTTTATGTCAGAAACGGCGAGGAATCACTGCCTAGAATTGTTTGGTCAAGAGTTCAGCGAAAAATTTATGGTGCTACCACCATATATGGACAGTAACTATCAAAAAAGTAAGGCCAAAGATCCCGAGATGACAAAATTTTTATTTGTTGGTTTGGGCTTTCGGCGAAAAGGTGGACCGGAATTATTAAAAGCATTTTCAGAAATTGAAAATGCAAATATAAGCCTTACTGTAGTTTCGCCTGTTTCTGAAGAAATTATAAAAAAGTATGTCTCTGATACTAGAATTACTTTTACGAAACCGCAACCAAGACAAATACTTTTTGAAGATTTCTATCCAACTCATGACATTTTTATTTTCCCGTCTCTATTAGAGACTCTGGGGGTAGTTATACTCGAGGCACTTTCTTTTGGTATGGGTATAATTACTACAGATGTTTATGCTACACCAGAAATGGTTAAAGATGGATATAATGGCAAAATCCTAAAACATCCATTTCTGACACATACCAATTTAAATGGTCAGGAAGTAATAGATGCTGTGTCGATTCCTCGTACAAATTTTTCAGAACGATATTTGCAATCAGTAGATTGTTACGAAGGTTTGGTTTTAGAAATTAAAGAGGCTATTGAGTTGGCAGTCAAAGATAAAACAAATTGGCAGAATAGTAGCGTAGTGAATTTTTCAAAAAATTATTCATCCGATATATGGGAATCAAGTTTAATTAAGGTTTTGTACTAAAAAGTATTTATGGAACAAGTTAAAAAACCAAAAATTATATATATATTAGGTACAGGGCACAGTGGCTCAACCTTGCTTGAACTTATTTTATCGACTTCACCTGAAAGTTTTTCCGTGGGCGGTTTTAGATATTTAGATAGGTATGTACACGGCTCGCATGGGGTAGTTTTAGATGATAGTGGATATAAAGCTAAAGAATCACCAATGTGGTCCGAAATTGCTAAAAATAAGCAAGAATTTATTATAAAAGAACCTACTGAACCGACTCTTTCTTTCAAAAATAGGTTAAAGATATTATTTACCGGAAGACCGCTAGTAATACCTAACAGATATAATGATTTTGACTTGTATAAAGCTGTAATTGAAAAATCTAATGAAATTGAAAATCATGAAATAGATATTATTATTGATTCATCCAAAACTTTAGCCAGATTCATTGAGTTAAATGAAGATGAGAGTCTTGATGTCTATGTTATTCATTTGATTCGTGATGTGAGAGGGGTTGTTAATTCTAATCGTAAATTAGGTAAAAATGTATATAAGTCCGCAAAATATTGGGTGACCGATAATTTATACATAAAATCTTATCTAAAAAAGAGTGTTCGTGAGGATAGACAAATGCGAATTAAGTATAAAGATTTTGTAAAGGAGCCTGAAAAATATATAGAAATTATTAACAAAAAATTCGACCTAAATATTGATTTTAATAATTATATTGATGAGATTAATAAACAAGAATCTTATCGTTTTGCTGGGAATGGTATGAGAAATAAAAAGTTTGAGGGTATAAAAAAAGATTTCAAGTGGAAGTATGAGTTGCCGTTGTTTTATAGAATTATCCTAACACCGATTCAGTGGTTTTTTTATAAGGTCCTTTTTAGATAAAATTATTAATTTGGTGTTAAGATTCATTTATTATGTGCGGAATTGTAGGCGTTTGGGATAAAAATAAGGAAACAACTGCGGATTTTGTTGATTCTATGACTAAATGTCTAAGTCACAGAGGGCCAGATGATTCTGGATATTTTGCTGACAAAAACCTACAAATTCACTTATCACAAAGAAGACTGTCAATTATTGATCTTTCTGAATCGGGCCATCAGCCAATGAAAATTGATGATTATGTGATTGCTTATAATGGAGAAATATATAACTATAAAGAAGTTAAAACTGAACTAGAAAAAAATAATGTTGTATTCAATGGAGATTCGGATACAGAAGTTCTTTTGCGAGCATGGCAACAATGGGGTAGTGCGTCTTTGGATAAATTCAGGGGAATGTTTGCGTTTGCAATTTGGGATATAAATAATCAAGAATTGGTTTTATGTCGTGACAGAGTTGGTGTGAAGCCATTATATTTATATCAAAATGATAATTTGTTAATTTTTGCTTCTGAAATAAAAGCCATCTTAGCTCATCCAAAAGTAAAGAGGGAACTAGATAATGAAGCACTGCAATTATTTTTACAATCAGGATATGTACCAGCTCCGTATAGTATCTTCAAAAATATTAAGAAAGTATTACCGTCACAGTTATTGATAGTAGATAAAGAGCATAATATTAGCTCTAATACATACTGGAGTCCTGAATCATTGAATTCTAGACATAAAGTGTCTGCTGATATTGACGAGGCTACCGCTCTTAACGAATTAGAAAATATAATTATTGAATCTTGTAGTTTGAGAATGATAGCTGATGTGCCAGTTGGTGTGTTTTTGAGTGGAGGAATTGATTCGTCATTAGTTACAGCTGTTTTAAAGAAGCAGGGCTACGATAATTTATCTACCTTCACAATTGGTTTTTCTGAGAATTCACATAATGAAGCAGTCTATGCAAAAGCTGTTGCTGAACATCTTGGTACAAAACATCATGAACTATTATGTACTGCCAAAGATGCTCAAGAAATCATTCCCAAATTACCAGAAATGTTCGATGAGCCATTTGCAGATGCCTCTGCGATACCAACATACTTACTGGCACAATTTGCTAGAATAAACGTCACCGCCGCACTTTCAGCTGATGGTGGTGATGAAATTTTTGGTGGTTATACTCGCTACAACAGCGGTCTAAATATTTATAATAAATTTAAAAAGTTACCATCAGGAATTGGTTGGTTTATTCTTGTTGTTGCAAAGTTATCTAATTTTGCATCAGCTGTTGGTTTAATTCACCAAAATAAAGTCCACAAGTTTAAAAAAGCACACTTATACTATAAAAACCGCCATAGTATTACAGATAGCTATGCCACTCAAAACAGTTATTTCACGGATAGGGAAGTTAATCAACTTCTTCTGAAGCCTAAATTCTTGTTTCTCAAGGATTTATATAGTCATGTCTCAATCAGCTCTATAAAAAATCATATTCGTAAGCTTCAACGTATCGACTTCAATACATATCTTCCAGATGATGTTTTGGTGAAGGTAGATAGAGCCAGTATGTCAGTAGGTTTAGAAGGCCGTGAGCCTTTATTGGACCACCATATTATCGAGTACGCGGCCGGTCTGTCAGATGCTTTATTGCATAAGGAAGTTGGGAATAAATATCTCCTACGGCAACTTTTATACAAATACATTCCCCGTGAATTGGTGGATAGACCCAAACAAGGTTTTGGCGTACCACTAAATGACTGGCTAAAAGGAGATTTATCTTGGCTTATGGATGAATATCTTGAAAAAGATTTTATAGAAAAACAAGGTATTTTTGATTACTCCATAGTGGAGAATGAACGACAGGCCTTTCTTTCGGGGGCACAACCGTATAATCGAATATGGAATATTATTGTTTTCCAGATGTGGTATAAAAGGTACTTAAATTAGATATGAATAAACTCAAAGATGTAGATAGCCACTTTGCCTTTGGTGAAAACTGGGCGGATTATGCCAAGAACATCAATGAGCGTAGTATAGAAGAAGCCGACAAAGGACTACTTCGTCTTATCACAAAAGAAGAGTTACAAGGTAAAACTTTCCTCGACATTGGTTGTGGCTCTGGTCTGCACTCATTGGCCGCTCTTCGCCTTGGTGCGAGTGTTGTGCTCGCTACTGATATCGACTCTGATTCGGTCGCTACCACCAAAGCTGTGCTAGAAAGGCACGCACCTGCTGGTGTACGATATGAGGTGCGAGAGGTAAGCGTCTTCGATCTCCCAGAAGTCATTACGGAGCATTATGATATTGTTTATTCTTGGGGTGTCTTGCATCATACTGGAGCAATGAATGAAGCTATCTCAAACGCAACAAAAATGGTAAAGCCAGAAGGACTTTTTGCAGTCGCTTTATATCGCAAAACTACAATGTGTGGTGTCTGGAGACATATTAAAAAATGGTATTCTCAAACCAATAAAACTAAACAAAAAACTATTCGGTCAGTTTATATAAACCTCCTTAAGTTACGCTATTTTTTAACAGGAAAAGATTTTAATAAATTTAAATCTGAATATGTTAGTTCGCGTGGTATGTCTTTTGAGACTGATGTACATGATTGGATGGGAGGATATCCTTATGAATCAATCTCGTCCAAAGAAGTTCATGAGTTTCTTGAGAGCTTGGGTTTTTCATTAGTGCGAGAAAACGTCCATCCTAGTGGATTAGGTTTTTTCGGTTCTGGTTGTGATGAGTATTTGTTTATTAAAAAGTCTTATAATAATAATGTTTAATAAGGTACAACCTTATTTACTTTTATGGCAACTAATACTAAAAACAATGAACCAAAAGTTTTAATTATTATTGATAGTATTAAAAGTGGTGGTGGAGCAGAAAAAAATGCCACCCTATTAGCAACTTTGTTGACAGAAATAGGAGTCTCAACCATTTTACTTACATTTAATTCCTATCCAAATGAATATGAGTTTAATGGACACCGAGAATCTCTTAATCAAAAGTCACAAAAGTCACTTTTAAAGAAAATAGGTAATGCAGTCCATCGGGTCTATAAAATAAATAGATTTTGTAGAGATAATAATATTACTCACGCCATATCTTTTCTTGAGGAGGCTAACACGTACACCTTACTTAGTCGGATTTTGTTAGGTAATAAAGCAAAAATAATTGTGTCAGTTCGTGCGGATCCAACATTTACCAAGAAATCAAAACAAACAATAATCAAATGGCTCTATAAATTTGCTTACAAGGTAGTTTCAGTTAGTAAAGCGATACAGTATACGCTTAAAAAGGAGTTTAAGTTATATAATGTTGAGACTATATATAACCCGATAGACCAAGCTTGGGTACAGAAAAAGATGCAAGAACAATTACCTGGAAAATATAGCTATTTAGAAGGGGAAAGAAACAGACCAGTTTTTGTGAATGTGGGTCGCTTATGTAGACAAAAAGGACAATTAGAGTTGATAAAATGTTTCGCTAGATTTACTAAAAAATATCCCGAAGCTATACTTATTATTATCGGAGAAGGACCAGAATATGATAGTTTACAAAAATATATTCAGGACAATTCTCTATCAGAAAAAATACAGTTAGTTGGCCATCAAGATAATATTTACCCTTTTCTTAAGGTGTCAGATTGTTTTTTACTAACTTCATTTTTTGAAGGTTTTCCAAATGTTATTTTAGAAGCCGCCGCAAGTAGTTTGTATATCATTAGTACTGACTGTCCAACTGGACCAAGAGAAATTATTTCTCCAGAAATGTTTAATGAAAAAATGTCATTCCCTCATCGAGTCACTGGAGCCAGTCTCATAGAAGATTTTAACAGTTTAGATAGTTCTATTAAAACACCAGAAGAAATTTTGTACCACGAAATGGTCTGGTTTTCTGAGAATAAATTAAGGGAGTCACAGACTATACCAGTTGATAAATTTTCCAATCAGGCCTATTTAAGGGAGTGGTTAGAAATACTTACTTAAGTTTTATTAAATTACGCAAGAAGTTTGTGAATAGCTTAAAGAAAATTGGTAGTTCATATTTTAGTGAACGATGAAAGGGGTCTCGGGCTTTAACAAATTTATTAGGGTGAACAACTGAAACTAATGAACGTCTGGAATACTCCCTTTCTTTTTCAAGGAAAGAGTCACCTGTAATTAAGTCTTTTTTAACGAACAGAAGAGTGTTCTGACGATAGTGGTCCTTTATGTCCTCTTCGTTCCATATAAGGTGCCTAAAGGGGTCTAAGAATTCATACCCTTCCTTTAAAAAGAGTTCTATCCAATATGTTGGCCATTGTTCGTTAAAGTGGTCAGTTCCACCTTGCCAAGGTATTGCCGCAGAGAAAAGGACCTTGTCACCATGATTGACTAATGACTTTACAAATTGTGAAGCGGATTCTTTATGTATATGTTCGGCAACTTCCAAACTGACCACTAAATCAAATTTTTTGTTCAAATTGATTTCCTCTTCTAGATTGACGTATTTAAAATTATTTTCTGGAATACACAATAAATCTTTTTTGACCCAGTTTCCATCAATGCCAAAGATACTAACGTCGTATTTACTCCAAATTTTTAACCATGAACCAGTTCCACAACCGACATCTAATACCGACTTTGGCTTAAGTTTTTCATAAACAATCGGCACAAATACTTCGGCGGAGGTTTCTGCACCAAGAGCTAGGTCATCAAAAAATTCTTTATTGTATGGCATATAGTTTATTAGGTTTTTATAACAAGTCTGTTTCCGACGTCAATTCTGTTAAGTAGAACTGGACACTCAGCAAAAAATTCGTCGACAGCTTTTTTGGATCCTGACCAAGTACCGTAGTCATCTATCATTAGCACTCCACCTTTAGATACAAGAGGATAGAGGTGGCTTAACTCATGTTTGGTGGAATCGTACCAATCAGTATCTAGTCTTAAGATTGATATTTCATTTGATATAGTTTTTGGTATAGTGTCTTCAACTTTACCTTTTACGTAAACTAAGTTTGCATCGGGATAACCAGTTCCGGTCATATTTTTTTGTACATCCTCAAGACTGGCATAACACCAGTCATTTTGATTCTTATTTTGTTTTTTACTCCACTCCTGATTTGCTTTAATTGTAATATCTTCAATTGAGTAATCTAATTCTGTTGGTTCTGCCATTCCCTCGTATGTGTCGTACAGAAATATTTTACGATTTGTGATTGAAAGAGATTGTAAAGTGTAGGCAATTAACATGGTGTTACCGCCCCTCCAAACACCGCATTCGACAAAGTCACCGGGTATCTTTGCGGAGATCACATATTTGACTGCATTATATAGAGAAAAACACTGAACTTTGGATGTCATTGTGTAGGGTTTTATTTTATTGTAGATTTCAACAAATTTGCTATCGTTATCTATGACTGGGTCAAAATGAATTTTGTTAGTTTTAGCTATTTGATAGCCTATTTTGGACATTAAATTGTTAACTACAACTTTGGATTGTGAAACAGCACTTTTGATTCTCATATTTCTTTAAGCTTACTCAAGATTTGTTTATTATTTGACTCATTGTTTACAACAAAAGTTTTTACATTTTTGTTTCGTAATTCACTTTCAATGATGTTCGTAGTATGTTGTGACCTTTTGATTCTATCAAGTAGTTTTTCATTATTAATTTGTCTTATGTCTGAGTTTCTACCAGCCAATCTTTGCCTTAATCTTTCTAGAGATAGATCAGCATCAACTTCAAATTTAAGCAATAAATCTAGATCATAATTAATCATTCCTAATAACTCAAATACCTCGTCGTCATTTGACTGTAAAGAAAATATTTTTTGTAAAAAGAATTCATCGGCCAAAATGATTCTGCCATTATTAACTGGCGACATTATCAATTCATAATCAGTGATGTTTTTTATTAGTTTTGTGATCAGTATAGTTTTAGCCACAGTAAAATCTTCAACATCGCTAGTTGATTTTAGGGCAAACTCCAACCATTTAGAAGTTTCTGGATTTTTGCTCTTGGCTAAGAGCTGATCTCTATAAAGGTCACAAATTTTAGTAAGTCTTAGTTTGTATGCCAGACGTGTTGGTACTAACTTTAAAAGACTTTTGCAAGGTATTTTAATATCTTGGTGGTAAAGTAGACCTCTGAAGGCTGCAGTCTCAATATTGTCATAATCTGAACTACTAGAAAAAACAAAGTCAGCAAAAGTACTTTTACCACTGGCCGAGACACCAATAAGCTCAATAATTTTTGGCTTAGCTTCCATAAGTTTTATATTCTAACATGATTTTATAATATTTAATGTTAAGGTATAATCTTGCAATATGTATACTTTAAAAAATAAAGAGGTCGGAACTGGATATAACGATGGTATAAGGGGCGAGTACGAAAATGACTATGAATTCAAGAGATGGTTTATCCGTAGTCGGAATCGGGCAGAGTATGCAATGACATATAAGGCTATAAAATCTGCATTATCAGATGTAAATTTTGACAATTGTCTAGAGGTTGGTCCTGGTCCTGGCACATGGACTAGGGTAGTCTATAAAAAAAATCCGAAGGCACAATTTCATTTAGTTGACATATCTGAGGCAATGAAAGAACAGTTTGAACTAGAAATGAGAATTTTGCCGACTGTCCAGTATGAAATTGGAGATATTATGGATTTGAACACCACTAAAGAATACGATTTATTCTTTTCTTCTAGGGCAGTTGAATATTTTGATGATAAGCCAGCTTTCTTTTCTAAACTAACTTCACTAATAAAGTTTGGTGGCCATGGTGTGATTGTGACGAAAAATCCTTATCATGGTATTCGTAAAGATAAAGGGGTTGCTCATCAAGGGCAGATTGCTATGACAGATATGAGTAAGCATCTTTCAGAAAATGGTTTTTCTGACATTAAATTCTATGCCACAGTAAGGCGTATACCAATAATCAGTCGCTTCACGTCAGAGTTAGCCGAGTATCTATTTGAAAAGGGAATTGATACTGAACTAGATATACAAAAACAAAATAAAACTGTTGAAAGCTATACTGTTGTATTTAGTAAATAGGTGTAATGAAAATACTTTATGTAACTAGGGGAGATCTAAAGACTAGTTTTCTGAAGCAAAAGTATCATTCCTTTCGGCGTTCATTGTACTTTTGTGACCAAGATGGTTTTTTTGAACAGTCCCTTTATTCTGTAGCTGATGTTGATGAGATTTCCATTGATACATTGTACCGAGAAGATTTTAATCAAAAGTACGACTTACTTTTAGTTAACTGGAAACAACCGGGTTTTTCATCAGAGCAGGAAAGATTTTCTGCTATTAAAAAGATTATAGATAAATGCGCTTTGCCTAAAGCTTTGTTTATAAACGCTGCCAATGCCAACTATTTACCTGAAGAAGGGGTTTTGGATACTTTTGATTTTATAATAAAGAGGGAACCATTTGCTGATAGAAATAAATATAATATTTCTGAAGTAAATAAAACTAAAATAATCCCAACTATTATTGATTGTCCACTGATACATTCGCCGAAGTCTGGAATACTTGGAAAGATCAGTTCGTTTTTTGCGAAAACATATCAAGTCTGTGAACTCAGAGATGAGGTTTTTGATGTTGGTTTTTCGGGGGCAGACGCAGCTGAACATAGTATGAGGAGAGATGCTGTTCAAGCTGCCATTGACGCTGGCTATAAATTTTGCGGTGGTCTACAAAAAAATCCTTACACCAAAGAAGTCTTACCAGAGAAGCTTGTAGGTGAGCGAATGAAAGGGCAAGATTATCGCGATGCTATTTGTAATACTAAAATCAATTTAGCTATTGATGGTATTGGACAATATACTTTTAGACATCAAGAATTATTCTATTTAGGTGCTTTTGTCTTGAGCACTGATACTATTAACTCTCAAGAGCTTATTATTCCAGTTGTAGACGGAGTGCATTATGTTTCATATAAAAATACTGAAGATATGCTGGATAAGATACGGTATTATATAGAACACGAAGATGAGAGGGTAAAAATTGCCAAGGAAGGAAAAAAAATATTTGATGAATTTTATGACCCTATAAAACATGGTCAAACACTTTTGGCTCGTTTAAAGAAGTAGTAAGTTGCTAAAGCACTAATAAAATCAGTGGCAATTATTGCATAAATTGCTCCCCAAATTCCATAAAACACGATAAGAGTAAACAAAAGAATAATCTTAATTATTGGTATGACTATACTCATAATATATTGAGACTTTATTTGTTTGTGAGCTGTTAAAGCTTTGCTATAGATGTCTCTTGGAACAAATAAAAATGACACAGCCATTAATTGAGTGAGTACGATTGAATCTAAGTAACCTGGAAAAACATATTTAAATAAAATCGGTACTAAAAATACATATACTACTGCACCACAAGCCATCATTATCGTAAATAAGAATACTTTGTAGTGGAGAGTTTTTTGCAGTGTAGGTAAATCTCGTCGGGTAAGTTTGGGTAATATTAAAGTGTTTACAGAGCTGAATGTGCCAATTGAGTATTTGGTAGCCATTTGGGCAATAGTAAAATTAGCCACTGAGACTGGCCCAAGGAAATGCCAGAGTAGAACTTTATCGACATTATTACTAAAAGTCCCAAGAATTCTAAACATTGTTAAATGTTTTGCATAAGAAATCGCTTCATTGTTTGATTCTAGCGGGGGATTGTATTTTTTAATGATAGTGAAATAAACTGCTACATAAGAAATCGCGTTTGATATAAAGTAAACAAATATTAATATCAAGACACTATCTGTAAATAATAGCGTGGCAATTAAAGCAATCAATGGCAGTGGTTTACGCCAAGCCCCAAGTAAGACACTGTCTCGGAAGGCTTCTTTTCCATATAAAAAGTTTAGGTAAAGTTTGGAGCTTTCAATAATAGGAGCACAAGCACCGACAATCAGAAATGATAAACCCAAAGTCATGTCGTCATTCAGTAGGTAGTAACTTGCTACAATACCACTAGTTATGACTATACCGACACTCCATTTTAGTTTGGTTCTAACTCCGCTACGCAAAGCGCCATCGTGTCCTTGGGCTACCGCTCTAGTAATAGCGGTACCTAGTCCAGAAAGAGTAAAGACACTAAGAATGCCGGCAATAGATAAAATATACTGGTAAGCTCCAAGAGACTCTTTGGGTAGTAAGTTTGCTAGGGCTACAGTACTGATGACACCAATTGCTACTTGAATGAAATAACTAATTGAAATCCAAAAACCGCCTTTGGCGAGGTATTTCATATCAGTTTTGGTATATTTCTGAGATCTAGTTAGTAGTCTCGATATTATTTGGCGCATATATTTTTAGAAGTATAGCAGTTTTATCTAATTAAATCGTGATATAATCATGCAGATTTTTATGAAAACACTCCGTACTGTAACTAAGAAACTATTCATTCCGTTGTCTTTTCTATTGCGACCAGCTCCAGTTCAACATTTTTTACGTAAAATTGGAGTATCTCTACCATATTTTTTGGCTAAACAGTTAAATTATAAAGGAGTTGTAGATTTTACCCTCGATGGCAAGTCTTTATACATGCAATCTCATAATACTCCCATAGAGATGACTATTTTTTGGAAAGGATTGTTTAATGGTCGAGAGGGAGCTGAGTTACGAGTATGGCATCAATTAAGTCAAAAATTTAGCTACATTTATGATGTTGGTGCAAATAATGGTATTTACAGTTTGGTTGCTTCTACTAATCAAACCGCTAAGATATTTGCTTTTGAACCAGTACCAGTGGTTAACGAGATGTTAAAAGAAAATATAGCACTAAATAAATTGACCAGCATAACTGTGCAACCTGAAGTGGTTAGTGATAATAATGGGCGAGTAACTTTGTTTGTGCCGAAGACTGGTTGGGTTGATGTGGCTTCTGTAAACAAGGATTTTGCTACGAAGCACCTTAGGACTGAGGCTATGAGTGAGATTGAGTGCGATAGTCTGACTATGGATTCTCATACGGAGACGCACTTAAAAGATGGTGAAGTTGTATTAATGAAGATTGATGTTGAGGGAGCCGAGCCGAAAGTTTTGGCTGGAATGAAAAATCTCCTTAGTAGTAATAGGGTAGTTGGCTTGATAGAAATTTTGAATCAAGAGGCATATGATGACTTTTATAACTTTATGCCAAGTTCTTATTCTATATATGGTGTTATTGCAGTCGCACCATATCTAAAATCAGTAAATAATTTTGTGCCAGGAATAAAAAACTATATTTTTGTACCACAAAACCAAATAGAAAAACTAGAAATATTTACTAATGCTTCGTAACGGTATCTACTGGGTTACTTTTTGTAAGCACAACAAGTCTGGATTTTTTTCTGCATCTGGTTGGTAGGTAAATGGTTTTAGCCCAGATTTGTCGTTTGTGAAAATGTTGAAATGATTTTTAAGTATTGCTAATACTTTTTCTGGGTCAGCACCAGCTCGTCTTAGGTGACTAGGGATAAATTCTATATAAAGACATTTTGTTTTAGATAGAGTATTTGTGGCCCCACTCAAGACTTCGTATTCATAGCCCTCAACATCAATTTTTAGAAAATCTATGGTAGTAAAGTTGTTTGTGTAGCTGTCTAAAGTTTTTTGTGGCACTAGTGTACCAGTATTTGAGATATGGTTGGTGGTATCGTCAGCAACTGACTCGTTTAGGTAGACAGTACCATCTCTAGCTCCTAAAGCTACGGCGTGATTAGTAATTATGTCAGAAAAATTATTCTTCCTTATGTTAGCTTCTATAATTTTGGAAAATTTAGGTGAAGGCTCGAAGACTAGGACTTTTCCAGATGGACCGGTATGCTTCCCGGCTGGAATAGCTATGCTTCCTATATTACCCCCGACATCAATTACAGTGCCTCCGATAGGGGTGTATTTAATAATCAAGTTACTGGCACTTGTCCGTTCCTGACGATTCGCAAATAGAACATAAGTCAGATGTGAAGGTGCGAAAATTAAGCGAGTGTCATTTATGTATGAGAAAGAAGCTTTGTAGGCAAGAGGGCTGTGGGCAATAAAATAAGCTAATGTTCGGCGAATGGTGAATATAAGGCCATCACGTTTGATTGAGTTAGTGAGTTTTTTGATCTGTCTCAACATGTCGATAAGTATAACAGGAATTTTACTGAATAATCACACATAAAAAACTTTTTTGTATCCAGATAAAGATGTTATGATTTGCTTGTTTTAAAACTTTTAATTTGTAACTTTTTTCAAAGTACTTGTCATGAATATCAGGACAGACAATCAATCGATATTGAAACTTAAACGTTTTAACCTCAAAGACAGGCAGCTGTTTGATTTGGAAATGTTGATGGTGGGGGGATTTAATCCACTTACGGGCTTTATGAATGAAAAGGACTATCTCTCAGTGGTCACTGATATGCGTTTAGCTAATGGTAAGTTATTTCCGATACCGATTGTGTTAGATATTCCAGACAGCGCAGACTTTGGCATTGGTGAATCTATTTTACTTTGTGATCCTTTTGGTAATCCATTGGCGGTCATGGATATTGAATCAAAATATTCTCCTGATAAAACATTAGAAGCGAAAGAGGTTTATGGAACAAACGACATGCTTCATCCTGGTGTACGTTACTTGATGAATCAGATGCACGATACATATATAGGTGGTGAGATTCATTCAATAAAGTTAGAGGCAAGATATGACTTCAAATCACTTCGATATACACCAGCAGAATTAAAACAGGTTTTTAAAGATAAGGGTTGGGACAAGGTCGTGGCTTTCCAGACTCGTAATCCGATGCACAAAGTACATTTTGAGTTAATTAAAAGAGCTCACAAGAAAATAAACGCTCCAGTCTTAGTTCATCCTGTTGTTGGTATGACCAGAGAAGGCGATATTGACTACATCACCAGAGTACATACTTATCAAGTGGTTTGTGACACTTATGGTAAAGAATTTACCATGTTGGCCTTGTTGCCCTTGTCTATGCGAATGGCCGGACCAAGAGAAGTACTATGGCACATGATTGTTAGAAAGAATTATGGAGTAACTCATTTTATTGTTGGTCGTGATCATGCTGGTCCAGGAAAGGGTAGTGATGGAAAAAGTTTTTATGGTCCTTATGAAGCTAGAGATTTAGCAATGAGTCATGCTCAAGAAGTCGGAATAGAGATTGTACCAAGTGATGAATTGGCTTATTCAGAGACACGAAGCGAATATGTTAGTCAGACTGATTTGGCTGAAAATGAAAAAACGCTTAGTATTTCCGGAACTGAATTTCGACGTAAGTTATTCGCAGGAGAAGATATTCCCGAGTGGTTTTCGTTTCCAGAAAGTGTATCAGCTTTACAAATGGGAGTGGAGAAACAACGCCGGCGTGGAGTGACATTATTTTTCACTGGTCTATCAGGAGCTGGTAAATCAACCATTGCAAATATTGTAGCTACCAAGTTACTTGAAGTACAACATCGTGAATTAACTTTTCTAGACGGTGATGTGATTCGTAATCACCTTACTTCTGAGCTGGGCTTTTCCAAAGAACACCGTGATTTGAATGTAAAGCGAGTGGCTTATGTAGCTAGTGAGATTACCAAACACGGCGGGGTAGCTATTTGTTCATTGATAGCTCCATATGCAAACGCAAGAGAGCAAGCGAGAGAGCTGGTTGAGCAACACGGAACTTTTGTTGAGGTGTTTGTTTCGACTTCGCTAGCAGTTTGCGAAGAGAGGGATGTGAAAGGTTTATATCAAAAGGCAAGACAAGGTCTATTGAAACAGTTCACTGGAATAAGCGACCCTTATGAAGAACCGACCAAAGCAGAAATTGTTTTGGACGCTGGGAGTGGAACACCAGAGAGTCATGCCGAGAAGGTGATTGAGTATTTGTTTGAGACTGGTTTGATTAAAAAAGTTTGAGGCACGCGAAGCGTGCCTCTTGTGGTGTTACAATATAAATAATATGTATTGGTTCATCATGATTGCTTTTGTTATTGGAGTCGGGGTCGGAATTTCCTTACCGCGAGCTGGTCGCAAGGGTGGGGAATTCGACCCGAAGAGTTTACCAAGTGAAAATCCATTTTTGGATGAAGTTGATTCGACTGAAGCTGACGAACTGCGTGAAGTGGGAGCCGTGGCCGTGCAAGACCGAATAGCTAAGCGTAAGGAGAGAATTTTGGCTAAAGCCAAAGCGGAGGGAAGAATTACCAACGACGGCGTAGAGGATTTGTTTTGCATAAGTGACAGAACTGCTGGTAATTATTTGGGTCAGATGGTTGATGAAAATGTACTAATAAAGGTTGGAAATACTGGTAGAGGGGTCTATTACGAGCCAGTTTAATTCACCCAAAAAACACTTAAACCCGCAAAATGTACTACATTTTGCGGGTTTAGGTGTTTTTAGGCTTGAATTTCAGATATTTTTAGGCATAGTAGTTATAAGTCAACCTTCATAAATAAAGGGGTGTGAAATGTACATTGATCCTATGTGTTTGGGATGTGTTATAAATAACTGTCTTATTATGAAAAAAGTTGTTCAAGCTGTCAGGCGTATTCTTAACGAAAAGCATCCGATTAGGTTTGTGATGAGTAGGATATTGTTGCGTTTTAGAATTAATCTATCTAGAACACTATTTTTTAACAATAAGTTAGATGTGCAAACTTATTTACACGCCTCTTCTGCAGCGCATAAGCTTTTTATTGGAAAGTACGATGCAACTTTAGATTCAGCCGTTTTTTCAAAATATATAGAGGAAGGTCATACAGTGTTTGATGTTGGTGCTAACATTGGTATGTATACCACGGTAGCTGCTCGACTATCAAAGTCAGGAATTGTCTATGCTTTTGAAGCTACTCCACAAACCTTCTCCTATCTTTTAGACAATGTTCGACTAAACGATGTTAAAAATGTTTATCCTGTTTATGCTGCGGTATGTAATGAACATGGTCTAGTTTCTTTTTTCGAGCACAAAAATTCCCATGAACAAAATTATATTTCTAAAGGTGACGGTGGAACTATGCACGTACCAGCATTAAAACTTAGTAACTTTATGGATAGTGTTGGTGTTAAAAGTATAGATTTCTTGAAAATTGATGTTGAAGGAGCAGAGTTATCTGTTTTAAAATCTTTGGGAGATTATATAAATAGTGTCCGTGTAGTTTATTTTGAATACACAAATAGAAATAGTTCGAGGTTTGGGTATGATTTAGAAGAAATAATTCAGTTTTTTCAAAACGCAGGTTTTGAAATTTTTATACCAGTAATGCAGGGGGACTTATTAGTAATTAAGCCATTTGATTTAACAGCCCAAATGGATACTCGTAATTTGTTAGCAATTAAAAAAGAGGAATATGTCTAAAATCCTAAAAAAATACAGCCCGTCACAAATTTTTGTTTACTCCGGAGTGAGTAAGGTCAATATATTTATGCAGTTGATTAAATACGGTTTTCATAGACTCATTGGCACTAGATTTGTGGAGACAAACGTAAATAATTACAGAATGAAGCTTGATTTCAAAACTTTAGGACTGTCTAAGGTCTTATATATCTACGGTACTAGGGAAATACCTGATACATACATAGCCAAGACTGAAATTAAGCCAGGTATGGTAGTGGCTGATATTGGTGCAAATATTGGTTATTATTCTTTGATTGAGGCATTAGCTGTTGGCGAAACAGGACATGTTTACGCTTTTGAACCAGACCCGCGTAATATTCAATTGCTCAGAGATAATATCGCTTTAAATAAAATGGATGACAGAGTAACTGTTTATGAACAAGCAGTGTCAGACAAAAAAGAAAGAAAAACTTTCCAACTGGGTACCAGGTCAAATGTTAGTAGTTTTGTAGATAGACCGGACGTTGTTGGTGCAGTTGAGGTTGATTGTATTGCCTTACATGAATTTGAACATATAGAAGAGGTTGATATGCTCCGAATGGATGCTGAGGGTTACGAATGTAAGATCATTGAGGGGGTTATGCCGTATTTAAGATCTAACAAAAAACCTTTTAAAATAATGTTAGAGGTACATCCAAAGGAGTACAATGATACTGATTTAAATTTTAAGCAAAATCTTAAGGAGTTATTTGAAATTGGTTTTACAGTATCTCATGTTGTAGCAAATAAACCCCATCGTTCTGTCTATGCGGATTTGGGTTATAGACCAGTGATTTCTTATTCTGAAACTAGACATATAAGAGATGTGTATCACAATATAAGTCATACTGACGTCTTAAATCTGTGTGATGGTAAAGTTAGATCAATTGTGATAGTGCGTGTCTAATATTTTATCTACTCTCTTTATGGGTTTATTGACTGTTTAGCATATAGTTGATGTTAAAATAAAATTGATGTTTTGGTTAGTGTTTTTAAGTTTTGTAATTGGAGTAGGGGTAGGGATTTCTTTACTTAAGGCGGGGAAGAGTGGTGTTAGGTAATAGATTATGCCTAAGAATATTAAAGCAAAAGATAATATGGTGGTTTACCAGACAAAGTCTGGTGCTTTAGAATTACAGGGAGATTTTACTAAAGATACAGTTTGGGCCACTCAAGCCCAGATGGCAGAGATTTTTGGTGTTACTCCACAAAACATCACTATGCATATACGGTCAGTATATAATGAGGGTGAATTGATTAAGTCTCGAACTTGTAAGCAATCCTTACAAGTTCAATTGGAGGGAAAGCGGAAGGTTGAACGTAAAATTCAGTTATATAACCTAGATATGATGATTTCTGTCGGATATCGCATAAACTCGGTTATAGGTACTCATTTTCGTCAGTGGGCGACAAGGACACTTAAGCAACATATAACTGAGGGGTATACTATTGACCCAAAAAGAGTGTTAAAAAATTACGAAGCTTTTGTGGAGGCAGTGACAAAGGTTCGGGCATTATTGCCTGATAAGAGTGAGGTAGAAGCCCGAGATGTACTTGAGTTGGTGCGTATATTTGCTGATACTTGGTTTGCACTTGATGCTTACGATAAAGAAGCTTTGGGAGCAAAGAAAGTTAATAAAAAGAAAGTTCGTCTAACTGCCGATGACTTAAAGGCTGGCATATCGGTTTTGAAACAAGATTTGCAGAATAGAGGGGAAGCAACCGAAAACTTTGCCCAAGAAAGAAATAATGAGAACCTCGAAGGAATAGTTGGAAATGTGATGCAGAGTTTTGGCGGTAAGGAGGTGTATCCAAGTGTGGAAGCCAAAGCGACTCACTTGCTTTATTTTGTCATTAAGAACCATCCATTTGTCGATGGTAATAAACGATCGGCTGCCTTTGCGTTTGTGTGGTTCTTAGAAAAAGTTAAAGTATTAAACACTAAGCAACTTACTCCATCAGCTTTGACTGCACTCACTATCCTAATTGCTGAAAGTAACCCAGCAGATAAAGAAAAAATAACTTCATTGGTTATGTCGCTGATTACTAAAGGTTAAGTGTTAAGATATTTAGATATGAATGTGTTTCTTCTGTTGATAGTTTTTGTAATTGGAGTAGGGGTAGGGATTTCTTTACCGAGGTCTGGTCAGAGAGGTGGTGAGTTTGATCCTGGTCATTCACCAAAGACCAACCCTTTTTTGGACGAAACTGATAGCGAGGTGGCGGATGATTTGAGAGCTGAGGGAGCTAAGTCAGTTCAGGATAGAATTGAGAAACGAAAAGATAAGATAATGATTAAGGCTAAAGCCGAGGGTCGGATTACAAATGATGGGGTAGAGGAATTGTTCTGTATTGGTGATACTACCGCTAGTCGGTATTTAAATCAGTTAGTTGATGAAAATAAGTTGAAAAAAATTGGCAATACTGGTCGCGGAGTGTATTACGAAGCTGTTTAGGGGTACTAGTATAAACAGCTAAACGGCCCAAATGTACTACATTTGGGCCGTTTAGCTGTTTTCGCTTGAATTTTAATGATTTTTCGCATAGTGTTACTGAAAGTAGTTTGGGGAGGTGGAGATGCATCCTTATATTGATATCGGGGGGATACGGGTTCTTTTCACACTGGAGGAATATTACGAAAAGAGTATATCTATCATTGTCTACGTCTTCGACGAAGATTCCGTTCTATTGGCTCGGGCTGATGTGCTCATACTTTATGATAGGGTTAAAAATAGGTATGTCACACCGATTTTTGAGAAATTGGATTTCTACGAACCTGATCTTATGAAGCGAGCCCTTCTGCACGATTCGATTATGAGCAGTCTGGTTCTCTTCTTGGGTCATTTTGGCTACGAGGAAAAGATTACCGTTATGATCAATAATGGTTACGGTGTCTCAGTGATGACAGAGATCAAGGCCTGATTCACGGCCTAAGTAGGAAATGAAAAAGGGAAAGGGCGCAACCGCAGTTGCGCCCTTGTTTGCTGGTATTATTTTTGCTTATTGGACTGGACAAAAAAACTACGAAGTATATACTTTGTAGTATATGAATACCAAAACTGTCATAAGTGTAAAAACTGATAAGGCCACTAAAGAAGCGGCTAATGAGGTCGCTAAGAGCATGGGTTTAAATTTGAGTGTGCTTATTAATGCCTACTTAAAGCAGGTGATTGATATGCGTCGAGTAGAGTTTTATGCACCAGAGCAAATGACACCAAAATTAGAAAAATCTCTTCTTAAGGTTCGTAAGGAGATGGGGTCAAGTAAAAGGAAATCTTTTTCCAATGTTGAGGATTTATTGGCAGATTTAAAGAATTAGTATGGAGATTATAACTTCTCCAACATTTAATAAACAGTACAAAAAATTACCAGAAAAAATACAAGAACAATTTGATCAAAGAATCCTTCTTTGGTTGCGTGAGCCCAGACATTATCTTCTTAGAGTACATAGACTAAAAGGCTCCCTTGGCGGTTACTGGAGCTTTAATGTTAACAGTGATGTAAGGGTGATCTACTATTATGAAGATGATGAGGTTGTGGTACTGGCTTTAATTGGAACTCATAGTCAGCTGTATTAGAACAATTGAGTTTACCCATTATTGTTTTTAATACCGTATATAAGCCATGGTTGTGAAAGTAGATACTTAATTCAGCTGGCCGTCTAGTACCGGTCTGTTTGTTTGGTGTGTTATAGTTTTCCTCATATGAAAGATTTATTACAGGTGATTGTTTACGGTGGTTTATTCGCCGTTTTGTTTCTACCACTTATTGTTGCGGATAATTTATTTTTTCCTTTTATTACTGGCAAAAATTTTGGTTTTAGAATTATCGTTGAAATTATTTTTGCGGCTTGGATTTTATTAGCTCTCCTCGATGCTAAATATCGACCTCAGTTTTCTTGGCTCTTGGTGACTTTGTTTGGTTTTGTCGGTGTGATAACTCTGGCGGCTATTTTTGGTGAACACCCGAAGACCAGTTTCTGGAGTAACTATGAACGAATGGATGGGGTGGTGACTCTAATACACCTAGCGTTGTACACTGTGGTTTTGAGTAGTGTTGTAAAGACCAAAAATATGTGGTCCCACTTTCTTCACACTTCAATCGGAGTAGCTCTATATGTTGCTCTCTATGGTTTGGGACAAAACTCCGGAGTGTTTGAAGGCGGCGGCGGTCGTATTGATAGTACCTTAGGTAACGCCGCCTACATGGCTATCTATATGCTCTTCCATATTTTCTTTGTCGCTTTCTTGTTCGTGCGGGCCAAAGATAATTGGTTAAAGTTGGCTTACGCCTTGATGGCGCTAGTCTTCGTTTACACCCTACTGCTAACCGGTACCAGAGGTACTTTTATTGGTTTGGTGGGCGGCTCATTTGTTTCTGTCTTGTACATAGCTATCTTCGGAGCCCGTTTCCCGGAGTATCGAAAGTTAGCGATTGGTGGAGTGATAGCCTTGGTGGTACTGGGAGGAGCTTTTTATAGCCTTCGTGATTCTACTTTTGTGCAAAGCAATAAATCACTTAGTCGTATTGCCAATATTGATATAAAGTCTGACTTAGTAGTCCGTAGTACGATTTGGGGCATGGCCCTAGAGGGGGTAGAAGCTAGACCGGTCTTAGGTTGGGGTCCAGGTAATTTTAATTTTGTATTCAACCAAAACTATAAGGCTTCATTGTATGCGCAGGAACAATGGTTTGATCGAGTTCATAACATTTTCTTTGACTGGTTGATTGCTGGGGGGATTGTTGGTTTTATTGCCTACTTCAGTATTATGGGAGCCATTCTCTACTATATTTTATGGCTTCCGTTTTGGCGTAAGGAACGGGATCCGAATTTTAATGTCCTAGAGCGGGCGGTAATTCTCGGACTTTTGGTAGCCTATCTTCTGCATAACTTTGTAGTGTTTGATAACATTATCAGTTATATCTTCTACGGGGTTTTGTTGGCAATTGTGCATATGCACGTGGCTAGACCAATCTCGAGGGTAGAACAATTTAGTCTAGATAAGAAGATTGTTGGCCAAGTAGTCGCTCCAATAATATTAGTGGCTACTATTGCCACTGTGTATTTTGTAAACATTCCATCTTATCTGGCGGCCGGTGATTTGATCGATGCCCTAAGAGCGCCGACAGTTCGTGATAGTTTGATTGGGTACAACACTGCCTTAAAACGAGACGGGTTTGGTAATCAGGAAATAATTGAACAGTTAGTCCAGAAAGCGGTAGCTGTAGCTAGGAATCCGGAAATACCAGCTGAAGAAAGACAAATGATTATTCAAAGAGCTGAGCTTGAACTACTCCGCCTTATAGATGAAAAACCAGGAGATGCTAGATTGCACGTATTCTTATCAAATCTCTATCGGGCGATTGGGGCTTTTGACAAAGCCCGAGAGCAATCGGCGATATCTCGATCACTTTCTCCAAACAAACCATCGATGGCTATTGAGCAGGGAATTATAGAGTTGCAGACTGGCAACAACGAAGCAGCCCGTGATTTCTTTAAAGAAGCTTATGATCTGGAACCTCGATATAGTCAGGCTAAGATTTTGTACGCTGCTATGTTGGCTAGTTTGGGAGACGAATCGGAAGCTCGTACGGTATTGGCCACTGATGAGGATATGTTAGATTTTGTTAATAGTGAATTTGCTCTAAGTATTGCCGAGCAAGGGCAGGCTTATGGTTTGATAGCTGAGGCTTATCAAATAAAAGTTAACGAGAATCCGACTAAGGCTCAAAACTGGGCTAGCTTGGCCTTCACTTACTACAAGCAGGGTGATAATAAAAAGGCGATTGAGACTCTAAGAGCGGGGCAAAAGGCGGTGCCAGCTTTTGAAAAACAGGCTACTTGTATTATTTCCAATCTGGAAACTGGAAAGGAGCCGGACACTCCTTGTACTGAATAATGAAGTTGTCAATTGCTCATAACGTTCCGTTGGCTGATCTAACCACTTTTCATATCGGTGGTGAAGCTAAGGAATTTGTTGAGGTAAGAAGTGAATCTGAGCTTAGTGAAGCGATAGAGTATGCCAAGTCCAACGACCTACCAGTAGTGATACTTGGTGGTGGTTCTAACGTCTTGGTTTCAGATAAAGGTGTGACTGGTCTGGTTGTTAAAATATCTATTCTTGGTATTGGTGTGGTTGAAAAAACTGACTCAGTCTTGGTAAGAGCCGGTGCCGGAGAGGTTTTTGATAGTCTTGTTAGGCAGACCGTTGAGGCTGGTTGGTGGGGCTTGGAGAACCTATCGTCCATCCCTGGTCTAGTGGGTGCTACTCCGGTACAAAATGTAGGTGCCTATGGCGTAGAAGTGGCTGATTTGATTGATGAGGTTAAGGTCTACGATCTGAAGGATTCTGTCTATAAGATTTTAACAGCAGCGGAGTGTGATTTTGGGTATCGTGATTCACTGTTTAAAAAAACGTCTGGCCGTTATATAGTCACGGAGGTCGTCTATAGATTAAAAAAAGTTGGCGATCCAAATATCAAATACGCAGATTTAAAAAATCTTTTTGGTGATGATAATCCCACTTTGTTACAGGTACGTGAAGCTGTTATTACTATTCGGTCAAAAAAGTTTCCAGACTGGAGTATGGTCGGTACGGCTGGTTCTTTTTTTAAAAACCCAATTATTGAAAAGAGTTTAGCTGAAGCTTTGAGTCGCAAATACGAAACGATGCCAATGTATGATACGGAAAACGGTTTGGTAAAAATACCACTGGGTTTTGTTTTAGATAAGGTATTGCATCTAAAGGGGTATGAAAATGACAAGGTTTCTACCTTTAAAAATCAGGCTTTGGTGATAGTAGCTAAGAGAGGAGCAAAGGCCAGTGAGGTTGAAGTCTTTGCTAATGATATTGCTGATAGAGTTTTGGTTGAAACCGGAATTAGTATTGAATGGGAGGTGACTAAGATTTCTTAATTTATTTTTTATAAAAATAAATTAGTCACTCAAGTTCTAGTTTTTATTTTTTTGAATTATAAAATAAAAACTAAAATAATTTTTTATCCCCATAAAAAATTATTTTTTTCTTGTAATAGTTTTTGGTGCCAGTGATAATAGTGTTAAGCAGACATTCTCTCTTCGTTAGTTCTTTGTTAATGAGAAGTCGGCGGTCGATTAGATTATTCACTTATACTCTCATCACATATCTATGCCAGCAAAAAAGAAAGTAGCAAAGAAGACTGTTCGAAAAGCTGTCGCTAAAAAGACCGCAAAAAAGACAGTGAAAAAAGCTGCTAAAAAAGTTGCAAAGAAAAAGGTGGCCAAGAAAGTAACTAAGAAAAAAGTTGCTAAG